>JAUUZS010000108.1 GCA_030589835.1 Cyclobacteriaceae bacterium | reverse complement strand
GATCAATGATATTGATATTCATAAAGAGCGAAAGAAAATTGAAGGGGTCATTGGCTTTGTGCCACAGGATGACTTGCTCATTGAGGACCTTTCGGTATTTCAAAATTTGTACTATGCGGCTAAGTTGTGCTTCAACAACTATTCAGAAGAAGAAATTGTAAAATTGGTAGATAAAACCCTTATTAGCCTGGGCTTGTACGAAACAAAACACCTGAGGGTGGGCAACGCACTACAGAAAACGATTTCGGGAGGACAAAGAAAACGATTGAATATTGGGCTCGAATTACTTCGTGAGCCCATGGTACTGTATATGGACGAACCCACATCCGGGCTATCATCAAGGGATTCGGAAAATATTATGGATTTGCTGAAAGAATTGGCGCTTCGGGGCAAATTAATATTTGTCGTCATTCATCAACCTTCATCCGATATTTTCAAAATGTTTGATAAGCTGGTTATTCTTGATGTGGGAGGATACCCAATTTATTATGGCAATCCTGTTGAGGCGGTTCAATATTTCAGGGAAACGACACAACTTGTTGATAAACAATCAGGCTCGTGCTCAGAATGTGGAAACGTAAATGCAGAGCAAATTTTTAATATCATCGAGACCCGGGTAGTAGATGAATATGGGCGCCATACCGAGCAGCGAAAAATAACGCCCGTTACCTGGAATGAAATCTTTAAGAAAAAAATTAAACTTCAGGATCTTGGAAAGGCAAAAGAAGAGCCCAAGGCGGTGCTCCATATCCCCGGACTTTTTAAACAGCTAGCCATTTTTACCGCCAGGGACTTAAAATCGAAACTTGCCAACAAGCAATATATCCTGATCAATTTTTTAGAAGCGCCTTTGCTGGCAGTAATTTTGGCAGTATTGGTGCGGTTTTATCCAGGTGAAGCGTACAGGCCTTTTGAATATGTTTTTCAGGAAAATGTAAACATTCCCGCATACATTTTTATGGGCGTGATTGTCGCACTTTTTATGGGCCTTACGGTAAGTGCTGAAGAAATCATTAAAGATCAGAAAATAATAAAGCGCGAATCTTTCCTGCACTTGAGCAGGGGGAGTTATATCGCTTCAAAATTGCTTTTGCTTTTTAGTTTATCGGCGATTCAGGCAGCATCTTTTGTCTTGATAGGAAATTTTATTCTTGCGATAAATGGCATGTATTTTTCGTATTGGCTCATATTTTTTTCAGCCTCTTGTTTTGCAAATGTCCTGGGATTAAATATTTCGGCCTCCTTCAATTCGGCGGTCACCATTTATATCATCATTCCAATATTGCTCATTCCGCAAATTTTATTGAGTGGCGTGGTGGTTCAGTTTGATCATCTGAATCCTGCCTTTGGCTCGACATCAAGAGTGCCAATGATCGGAGATTTCATGGTATCCAGGTGGGCTTACGAAGCACTTACGGTCAATCAGTTTAAAAACAATAAATTCGAAAAAATATTTTATGATGTCGATAAGAAAATAGCCCTGGCTGATTACCATACCGTTTATTACTTGCCAAGATTGGAATCTAAATTGGAATATGCCTTTGCAAATAAAGAATCGACTGATGAGGAAACGACGGCAAATATTGTGTACGACCTCTCCGTATTGAGAAATGAAATCGAAGCACAGTTGATAGAAGTTGGCAATGATAAATTTCAATATCTGCATAATCTGACCATTGATAAATTGGATTCTGCTTCTTTTAAGGCGAGTAAGGAATTTTTGAATACCATGAAGCGCATACATTTAACCCGTCACAGAAAAGCTCAAAAAGCAAAAGAAAAGAAAATAAAGGAAATGACTTCTTCCCCAAAAAGGGCAGAAGCTTATTATAAATTAAAAAGGGAAAATACAAACGATCAGATCACCTCACTGGTATTTGACAATAAGGAAAAAACAAGGATATTGGAATACGACGGTAGACTGGTGCAGCAAATATACCCGATTTTTGCCGATCCTAGGCCTGAAAACAGCGTTGATTTCAGAACCCTATTTTATTTACCAAAAAAGCATTTTGCTGGCAATCTTTACGAAACGCTATATTTCAATGCGGTGATCATGTGGTTTATGACACTGGTTTTGGTAGTAATGCTTTACTTTGACGTGATGAAAAAGATAGTAACCATGGAAGGAAGCTTCACCAATAAAAACAAATAACAGATGTTTTTTATTTTATCTAAATTGCTTAGTATTTTAATAAAACCAGCCACTTATGTACTCCTTTTTCTATTTGCTTCCTTTCTGATTAAAAATGAAGTGTGGAAAAAAAGATTGAGGTGGATGACCCTGCTTATTTTTCTGCTGTTCTCAAATGGTGCCATATTTAACGAATGCCTCCTGTTATGGGAAAAACCCGCTATCTTAATAAACGATTTGGAAAATGACTACGAGGTGGCCGTAGTATTGGGGGGAACCACTGATGCGAAGCGGCAGCCAAATGATCGCTTGTTTTTTAATTGCGGGGCAGATCGGGTGACCCATGCCCTCAACCTGTATCATTCTGGCAAAGTCAGGAAAATTTTGTTTACCGGAGGAAATGCCAAGCTATTTGAAGACCCAAACCGGGATAACTCACCGATTTTTGATTTTTATGTGATGTGTGGCGTCGCCCCGGAGGATATTATTATCGAAAGTGCATCAATAAATACGCGGGAAAATGCCGCTTTTGTAAAACAGTTGATAGAAAAAAATGACCGAAACGGCAAAGTGATTTTGATTACCTCGGCCTTTCATATGCGACGGGCCGAAGCATGTTTTAAGAAAGCCGGTCTTAATGTATCGGGATTTAGTACCGATTTTAAATCCGCTCTTCCCGAAGACCGATTTGCTTTTGGAAGTTTTATTCCCTCGATAGAGGTTCTTTCTTTTTGGAACTTTCTTATCAAGGAATGGGTAGGGTATGCAGTCTATTGGATGGCAGGGTATATTTAATCGGAATTATACAGACCGGAAGGCATTATTCCAACCAAGGGGCACTACAATTAATACCTCATTTATATTTTATAAAAAAACCGTTGTCCCCGAATAAACGAAGGCTTACCTGTCAACGTACTGTATTACAGTTGTTTATGGGCTTGTGGTTTCAGGGTGGGTTAAAGTTCATTTCACCCAAATAGTTTTCTGGTTGGTAAATTCCTTAATTCCCGGATAGGAAAGCTCTCTTCCATATCCTGATTTCTTGATGCCACCAAAAGGAACAGAGGGATCAGAAAACATCATTTGATTGATATAGACTGCGCCACTTTCAATTTCATTTGCGATGGATAAGGCTTTATTTACATCCTTTGTCCAGAGTGACCCGCCAAGGCCAAATTGGCTTTGGTTCGCTATTTTTATGGCTTCGGCTTCGTTTTCAACTACGAAAAATGAAGCTACAGGGCCAAAAATTTCATCTTCATAAGCGGGCATGCCGGGTTTCAGGTTTCCCAGGATCATAGGAGGGAAATAGGCAGATTCAATTTTATCGGGCAGCGTGCCAAAAATAATGTCTGCACCCAACTCGATACTTGTTTTTACCTGATCGAATATTTCCCGGGCGAGATCCTGCCTGGCTAATGTTCCAAAATTTGTATCAGTATCTATCGGATTTCCGATCCTCAGCCTTGTGAGCTGTTCAATAAATTGGGTGGTAAAATCTGCTGCAATTTCTTTTTCCAGAATAAATCTTTTGGCGGCAATACAGCTTTGACCGGCATTGAGCATCCGCGCTTTAACGGCAATTTTTGCGGCAGTTTCAATGTCAGCATCTTGCAATACGATAAAAGGGTCACTGCCTCCAAGTTCCAAAACACTTTTTTTAATGCTATCACCAGCAATGGAGGCTACACTTTTCCCGGCGATTTCACTTCCTGTCAGTGTTACCGCTGCCACATGTTCATGTTCAATAACTTCTTTAACCCCGCCAGATCCGATGAGCATGGTATTGAAAATGCCTTCAGGGAAACCGGCATTCAAAAATACCTTTTCAATATCCAAAGCACATTTCGGCACATTGGAGGCATGTTTTAACAAACATGTGTTGCCTGCCATTATAGTAGGTGCTGCAAATCGGAACACCTGCCAAAAGGGGAAATTCCATGGCATCACCGCCAATATTACTCCCAGTGGATTGAAATGGACAAATCCTTTTCCGTGAGGTGTATCAAGTGGGGCGTCTTGAAGGAAATCAGCCGCATTTTCTGCGTAATAGGTACAAACTGTTGCGCATTTTTCAATTTCCGCAATGGATTCTTTAATGGGCTTGCCCATTTCCATTGTTATGGACTCACTATACGCTTCCTTGTTTTTCAGTAGTTCATCCGCAGCAGCTTGCATCAGTTCTGCGCGTTCTTTATACGTTGTATTTTTCCATGATAGATATCTGTGGAAGGCGTTATCAATTTTATTATTTACTTCTTGAGGTGATAAACCGTCATAAGTTCCTAAGACTTGGCCATCATAAGGGTTGATTGATCTGAATTGCATAAGATACGTTTTCTTTTTTCAAGGTAATTGATTGATAAGCCTGAAGCGATAAGGGCCATAGCGGGAGCAAATAAAACCCCCAAAAATGGAATTAGAATAAAAATATTAAAAAGTAATCCATTACCGATTACCAATCCGGAATAGTTATTTATTAATTTTCTGCTTTCTTTAGAACTGATGCCCATATACTCGTTTCTGTAATCTGCCATTGAATACCCAACAAAGTAACTTTCCAAAATCAAAATGGCTATAGGTGCCAGAGGCATAATCCAGGCAATCAAAAAAGAAACTATTATGATTGACGAGGAAAAAAGTATTTCAATAAAAAAATTTCTGAAGGCAATTTTAATTCCTCTTGAGCAATCAGACAGGTATTTTCCTGTACAGATATTTTTTGAAGGGCCCGTTGCTATCGCCTGGACTCTGGAGGAGATGATAGAAAATACAGGAGCAAGCAGTATTAAGGCCAAATATCGGTATAATTTTAAGTAAAAGAAGAATACAAATGCGCGTGTGACGACCATCAATACACCCTCGATAAATGAGTGAACAGCCTTGTCTGAACTCGTAGATTGAAAATTTTCCAACACAAAGGCTACAATAAAGCTGGAGGTTCTAATGGCAAAAACAATGATGAGGAAAGCTATTATCAAATTAATAATGGCGGGGATGACCAGTAATTTCCATAGATTATGTGAAACGATAAACCGGAATGCCCTCCAATAAAAGAAGAAGGATAATTTAATTTGATGTAAAAAATCCATTTCTGTTGACTCTGTTTTTTAAAAATATATAAAATAGCGCTAAAGTCCTACTCCCATAATAAACAGTTTGGCCTAAGTAGCCTATGCTGAAATAATTGGTTTTCAGGGGGCAATTTATTTTTAATTCCAGCCACCTTTTAGGTGCGTTCTCTTTAAAAGCGCATTCTTTCTACCGATATTTGTATAAATATAATTTTTTCACCCATCGAACTTTTTATTGCCTCACAAATACCAAAAAAATGAGTTTACTCGATTTAATAAAAGAAAACGCAAAAAAGCAAGTTAAAAGGATCGTACTTCCAGAAGGAGAGGAAGAGCGCACACTTAAAGCCGCCGAGATTGTATTACAAAATGGATATGCCGATATCATTTTGATTGGCAACCCAAAAAAGATACATGATTTGGCAAGGTTACATGCCCTGGTAAATATTGGTAAGGCGACCATCGTAGACCCTCAAGACATCGAAAAAGAAGATGCCTATACTGACCTTATGGTAACGCTACGGAGCCACAAAGGTATGACAAAAGAAAAAGCTGTTGTCCTGATCAAAGACCCCCTTTTCCTGGCAACGCTTATGATAAAGAGTGGCGATGCCGATGGTGAGGTTGCCGGAGCAATGAATGCGACGGGCGATGTGCTGAGGCCTGCATTTCAATATGTAAAAACACTTCCAGGAATAAGTGTGGTGTCAGGGGCATTTATTATGATTTTGCCAGACAAAACATATGGCGAGGATGGCTTGCTGGTATTTGCAGATTGTGCCGTGCATCCCGACCCGGACGACAAACAATTGGCCGAGATAGCAGTAGCAACTGCGCAAACTGCGAGATCGATTGCTAAAATCGAACCACGGGTGGCCATGCTTAGCTTTTCTACCAAAGGGAGTGCTAAGCATGATATGGTCGATAAAGTGGTTTCCGCAACCAGGATTGCCAGAGAGCTGGATCCTACCTTAGAGATAGATGGCGAATTGCAGGCAGATGCTGCATTAGTAGAGGCAATTGGCAGTCAAAAAGCACCGGAAAGTAAAATTGCCGGAAAGGCAAATGTGCTTGTTTTCCCAAATTTGGAAGCGGGAAATATCGGGTATAAACTCGTACAACGATTGGCAAACGCCGAAGCGGTAGGCCCGATTCTTCAGGGAATGGCAGCACCAATCAACGACCTGTCCAGGGGCTGTTCTGTCGAGGATATAGTAAATATGGTAGCCATCACAGCCAACCAGGCGTCAAAATAAAAAAATTATGAGTACTTCAGTAGAACCAATAGAAGGTTACGGGATTAAGCGAAGAAAGAAGCCCTTAGTAAGAAAAAACAGATATGAATTCACTAAAGTAGGGATTGTAGGCTGTGGTCTCCTGGGTCAGGAGATCACCAGGATGGTGAGCTCCCATGGATTAGAAGTGACTTTCATTGAGATTTCAGAAGAAAAGATACAGCAGGCATTACATGGAATATCCAATGAACTTGATGCAATGATAGGCAAGTGGGGCATGACAGAGAATGAAAAAAAGAGCATCATGTCCAGAATAAAAGGGAGTATGAACTATGAGGATATTGAAGGATCTGATATTGTCATTGAATCTGTGAAATCCCGATCAAGGGAAAGCAGCGTGGAATTGAGAAAGCGTATCTTCAGGGAGATTGAAAAAAATATTGATCCAGAGACCATTATCGCAACAAATTCAACAACTCTGGTAATTACGGAAATGTCTTCGGAGCTTGACTACCCCCAGCGATGTGTAAGTTTGCATTTTTTATCGCCGGCAGATAAAACCCCCGTTGTTGAAATATCCAGGGGACTCAATACCTCTGATGAAACCTATGAAAAAGTATGTCAGTTTGCCAGGCTCTTTGATAAGAAAGTGGTATCGGTGATTGAGTCACCAGGAATTATCAGTACGCGTCTTATTGCACCGCTTATCAATGAGGCATGCGAGATATTAATGGAAGGGGTAGGGAAAATGGAAGATATTGATGATACCATGAAAATGGGCTTCGGATTTCCCCTGGGGCCTTTTGAAGCGGCAGACAAAATTGGTTTGGATACCATTATCCGATGGCTTGATAACATGTACCGGGAGTTTGGCGATCTGAAATACAAAGCCTCCCCGATGCTTAAAAAAATGGTGAGGGCCAATCTTCTGGGCAGGGAAACCCAGCAAGGCTTTTATAAGTACAATAAAGAAGGCAAGAAAATTTAGGCATCAAAAAAATATTAGTTTAACCCTCTGAAAACATATAAATCAATGATTGTACTGGTATTAAATGCGGGCAGTTCTTCGATAAAATATCAACTTTTTGATATGACAAAAAAAGAGGTGATTGCCAAGGGAATAGTAGATAGAATTGGTATGGGCAATTCTTCGCTTACCAATAAAAGAAATGATGGCGATAAGGTGATATTGGAAGGAGAAATCCTCGATCACCAGTCAGGTATTGAATATGTGCTCGGCGTGTTGATAAGTAAAAAACACGGTTCGGTAAATTCCCTTGACGAAATTGACGCCGTAGGCCACAGGGTAGTACACGGGGGAGAGTCCTTCCATGACAGCGCTTTGATTAATGAAGATATTATAGAGAAAATAGAAGAGTGTGTTTCCCTGGCGCCTCTGCATAACCCACCGAACCTCAAAGGGATTGAAGCAATTAGTGAACTGATGGCCGGCAAACCTCAGGTGGCAGTTTTTGATACGGCTTTTCACCAGACCATGCCCAAATCTTCTTATATGTATGCTATTCCATATTCTCTTTATAAAAAATATGGATTGAGAAGATATGGATTTCATGGCACAAGTCATCATTTTGTGTCTAAGAGAGCGTGTGAAATTGTTGGGGTCGATTATAAATCACAAAAAATCATTACGTGCCATCTCGGAAACGGCGCATCCATCACCGCTATAAAATACGGAAAATCTATAGATACCTCTATGGGTCTGACGCCTGTAGAAGGGATGATAATGGGTACACGAAGTGGTGACCTCGATCTTGGGGTTTTGACCTATATCATGGAAAAAGAAGAAATTGGCGTTAAAGAGGCCAATACCCTTATCAATAAGCACAGTGGCATTCTTGGTATTTCCGGCGTTTCTTCCGACATGCGTGAAGTCGAACAGGCTGCAGCTGAAGGGCATGAACGCGCACAATTATCACTGGATATGTACCATTATAGGATCATCAAATATATTGGTTCGTACTCTGCCGCAATGAATGGAGTAGATATGATCGTTTTTACGGGAGGAATAGGTGAAAATGGGGACAAAACCAGGGAAGCAGTTTGCGAAAGATTTAGTTATATAGGACTGGATTTTGATTATAACGCGAATAAAGGATTGCGATCGAAAGAGGCCATTATCAGTAAGCAGGATTCAAAAGTAAAAGTACTTGTTGTGCCAACGAACGAGGAGTTGGTCATTGCCCAGGAAACGGTTAAGGTGATGAAAAATCCAAGAAACGTTAAAGGGTGATTTGAAGCTGCATAAGTTGGATAAATTCTATTTCTGATAATTAGTTTTCGGAGTGGACTCACACTTCATTACATATTTTCCTTATCCCCGGCAACTTCAATCACCTCATTCCAAACTCTGAATAAATTCTTACTGCATATTTTTTCGATGTCGTCGGAGCTATAGCCTCTTTTTAGAAGCTCATGAATCAGGTTCGGTAATTTTGAGGCGTCCTCCAAGCCTATTGGTAAATTATCTACTCCATCAAAATCAGAACCCAGCCCAACAAAATCGATTCCTGCAAGCTGTACCACATGATCTATGTGGTCTGCAACCATCGAGACGGTGCCCATGATGGCCGGAGAATTTTTTAGGGAATCGATCTCCGCCTTTAATGCAGGATCATTGGGGTCGGCACCGGCATCAATTCTATCGTATATTTTACTTAATGCCTTATTTCCTTGTTGCGTAAGAAAAGCAGATCCGAAATTGATCATGATGATTCCGTTGTTTTTTGCCACCAGCAGGATCATATCATCTGAAACATTTCGTTCAAAACCGGGTGTAAAATGTCTGCAGGAAGAATGGGAAGCGATGACAGGGGCTTTTGAGGTATGCACTGCCTGGTAAAAAGCGCTGTCTGATACATGCGATACATCTACCATAATACCAAGTTGGTTCATGCGCTCAATCACCAGGTACCCAAATTGGCTCAGACCTCCATTAGAATATTTCTGGTCGTAAGAAGAATCGCTAATGTGGTTATCCTTGGAATGGGTAAGTGTGATATACCGGATTCCCTTGTTAAATAAAACATCAAGATTCCCTAACTTACCCTCGACGGGGGCGCCATTTTCAAGTCCCATGGGCAAGGAGATAAGGTTTTTAGAAAAGTTTGCTTCAATCTCCTGAGGGGAATTTGCGAGGGCAAATTTTTCAGGATGGTCAGCGCATAGCCTTTCCACACGTTCGATAAGTTCCAGGGCGAGATCCATCGCGCCGTTATTTTCTTTTGATGCCGGAATGTAAATAGACATGAATGGAGCATCAAGCCCGCCAATCTTCGCTCTCACATAGTCGAAGTGCCCATTTTTTGTGCACACAGAAACATCTTCCATG
>JAUUZS010000413.1 GCA_030589835.1 Cyclobacteriaceae bacterium | reverse complement strand
TGGGGTTCACTTTCGGTAGTTAAGCATGTCATAAAGGGATCTGATTTAACACCCGTTAAAAATAAATTCTTAACGGGTGTTAAATAATTTCTTAACGGGTGTAAAAAATATTCTTAACGGGTGTAAAATAAATTCTTACGGCGTGTAAAATCAAAACAGCTAAGCAGCTTCTGAAAATTAATGGCAAAAGGCCCTTTCCTGGCTTTACGGGCTGTTTTAGAAATTCATTCCCTATTACATATGCAACAGGATTTATGGTGAAAAGCAATGAAAAATTAAAAAATAAATTGAAAGAATACCGGATGCTACTGCAAAATAATGCTGTAAACAGAACATACGGAATCTTAAAATAATACAAGTACATGTACAGGCATCAAATTTTTCAGAGAATTCTTTAAAGGAGCTGTAGCCGCCTTGCCGCAATTAATAAAATTGAGGCTCAACTGATCACAAAGCGGACAGTCGGAATGGAAAAACATATCATTTTCGAAGTGCTTTGATCTTGCTGACTTAAGGTGGGGATGCAACCCACAATGCCTGCCGGTTTTCCCTTAGCATTTGCAATGCTAAGATGTCAATACAATACTACTTTAGGAGACTTTTAGTTTATCTGCTGAAGGGATGAAGCTCACAAGTTGATATTTTTGTCTGGACGGAAGCACATCAAAATTAAAAACTTTTATTATTGCGATCTTATTCATTTTTTTTAACCTGCGGCAGACAGGTCGCCTGATACATAGGAATCACCTCATAAAAAGAAATGAAAAATCTCATCAATAATAATTCATTTTGTAAAAATTGCCTGTTTCCGTTCAGACAGTATTTATATACTAAGTATTTTATCTTTCACATGATTTGATAAGCGTAGTGACAAGGCAGTTACAGTAAGAGTTGGATTTGGCGCAGCGGAAGTTGCATAACATGCGGCACCAGCGACAAACAGGTTCGCAATTCCATGTACCTGACAATTGGCATCAACGACACCTTTTTTTGGATCGTCGCTCATTCTCGTTGTCCCCATATGATGCCAGCCTCCGTTGGTAGTGTCAGGGAATGAATGGTCAAATTCGTCCTGTAAAAATTCCATTAATTTTACCCGACCAATTCCTGCTATTCCAAATTGCTGACCGAGAAGTTGATGTATCCTTCGAATACTCCGCTTATCCATTGCAGTTAATTCCCAATGCAAATTAGCCCTTGGAACACCTAACTCATCTTTTTCAGGTCCAATGGTAACGCGAGAATTGGGGTTTGGCATTTGTTCTATTCTCGTTTTGAGCTGAAAAGCCCGTTCTATATTTCCTTTTTCACTCTTTGAAGCTTCAGCCGCAGCTCCCCAGTTTTCAAAGAATATTTCCAGGCTTCTTCTTGGGTCTTCATTCTGCCAGATTTCCATCCTGGGCTTCATATGTTTCCCGATACTAAGCGGCACCAATGATACCGTGCCATTCAATATCTTTTCTTTTCTTTGTATTTCCTCAGTGATGGCTAGTTCAGCGCTTGCTTTTGTTTCACCATAAATCCAGGTATACAAATCCGTTGGGAAGGGTTTTAGCAACCATAATTCTGATGAGATAATTTCAAGATGTTCCATAAAATATCGTCCCACCAGATCATTTGAATTTCCAAGGCCATGTGGTATCTGGGAATTGGACGCCAATAAAAGTCGTGCATTCTGAATAGTCCCACATGCCATTATAAAATGCTTTGCCCTGACCTTATGCGTTTTCCCTGCATAATTCTTCACAATGACTTCCTTAACTTCAGCACCATTTTCACTTACTTTGATATCAACCGCATTGGTATATGTATATAGATGAATGTTTTTGGCCTTGATTATAGTTTCTTTGTAAACATTCCCAAATCTCGCCTGACTATATTGCCACATCTTGTTCCAGACCACATTTTTGTCCAGCGGAAAGGGATTAAGGTTAGGGAGCTCTTTTCGCCAGTATTCAAAATCGTAATTGTATGGCCCTAATTTCAATGTTTCATTGGCTTTTATATAAAATGGATCAAGGTCTTTCTTTGTAATGGGCCAACCACTGTCTGGGACCCAGTCCCTTTGTTTAAAATCGATATCATCAAATGGCGCACACATTCCAGCCCAATGACCTGTCGTGCCCCCAAAGTAATGAAGACGACTTGCTTTGAGTGGATAGTACTTCTGACCGGTAGTTTTACCTTCATATAGTGATTGCACTTTATCATCATATTCAAAACCGCCACCTTCAAGAAGGATTACTTTATGCGAAGTATTCATCCAATCAAGTGCGATGCTAATTCCTGCTGCACCTGCACCTACGATACAGATATCTCCCTCTATCAATGAATTATTTTCCAGATTTCTTGCGTCAACATGCATAGCTATATTATTTGGGTTGTATTAAAGAAAAAAGTGAACATTGGCGTGCTTCCGTAATGGACAAAAGCCAACCATCGAGCATTACTATACTTCCATTCGTATAATCTTGTCCGATTTGTTGCTGTAAAGATTTGTCAATCGAGCTTTTCTCCAGTGATAAGCCATCTGAAATTAGCCTGACTAATTTTCGTTCATTATTTTCCTCAGGATATTTTTTCTGAAACATTTCACCAATTTTAACGATGTTTTCAGTATCCCAAATGTGAGATAATGCTCTTGGCTCAACGATCATTGGGTCATAATCCAAAGGGCCAAAATTTTTACATGCTGGTAATGCCATTGCGGCAAGCGCTGTGCTTGATAATGCAACAAAGTTTCTCCTTTTCATAATTAGATGGCTAGTTATTAGGTTATGGTTTAGCTTTTAATAAATGCTGGCGTTTGGGTCAATTACCTACCCGTTTCAAATCATCTTCGGAGCCGGTTTTACGCTTGCTCCTGGATTTCAATTTTTTGTTTCCAAAGCTTTTTGTATAAGTCAATTTAATTACCCTACTGTCAAAATCAAGGATGACACCACTGTTTAAGTTGAATTGTGGTGTACTTGCACTGGATCTGATAAGCATCGTTCTAAACATATCAGAGAAATTTAAGTTAAGCACCCCGCCATGGTCGCCAAGTTCTTTTCGAATTCCTATTGAGATCATGCCGTATGGTTCTCTCTTGGAAATACCACTTAGTCTCCCTGAATAATAAATGCCACTCAACTCTACTGAAAATTTTTTCGAAAGTATAAAACTTTGTGTTGTATTTAAGGAGTACCAGGTATGTGATATATCCATCGACTCTTCAAAATATATTGATGTTACGTGACTTGTAATACCACTTAGGTTGTTATTCATTTCCCACCAGTTCGTTACCGTAATTGGAAGTGATAAAGTCAAATTAAACATATCTGTCTGATCAAGATTGACTGTGGACAAAACCGTTGCATTTGTTTCGGGAATTCGAGTAGGTTGAAACCTTGCAAATGCATCAGAAATCCGGTTATACTCAAAAGATAAATTTATATTTTTAATCGTATAGGTGGTTTTTAAGGAATGTGTCAGCGCTGGCAATAAATTGGTATTCCCCGTAACAAAAGTTTTGGGTTCGATAAATAATACAAAAGGGGCTATGTCGGAAAATGCCGGCCTGCTTATTCTATAGCTATATGCAAAATTCAATGAACTATGCGCAGTCAATTTTCGAGATATAAAGGCGCTGGGGAAAAGATATCCATAATCCCTGTAAACAACTTGCCGGCCATCCTCATCTTTAAGATCGGTGCTTGTATGTTCATATCGCAAACCAGCCTTTATGCTTAATTTTTCTCCAAGCTTAGCATTAAACGAACTATATGCGGCTAGTATGTCCTCGTCCATAAAAGAAAATTCTGAAAACAAAGGATCAGGTTGCCAACGGTTATTTTCGAGCCTTTCGGTCTTCACATTATTTTCCAATTCGCTTAATGTGGCCTTTACACCAGCTTCCAAAGTAAAGCTTTCAGACGAGGTAAGTTTATAATCAATTTTCCCTACCAATATATTTAGCGGTGTAATTTTAGCTATTCTGATGTCTTCGGTGGTTACTGATTGTCCATTTTCAAGAAAATATTCATTTGAGTAGGATTGAAATTGATTTGAACTGTAGATAAAATAATCGAAGTCTATATTAAGTTGTTGTCGTTCGTCAAAATTATGTTGAAAGTTTATATTGGCCATGTATTGATGCCTCGGATTTTCATCGATCCTTATCCCTGTGACTAATGTGTCAATCCCCGGTTCTATGCTATAATGAGCGTCATAATCTGTATGTTGGGCCCAGTCTCTCAAGAAGAAAGTTCCAAGGAATCCTATGACTGTTTTTGAAGAGAGATAATAATCAATGCCCATCCTTCCGGTGGAAAGGTTAAATCCTCCAAACCGATCAGCTCTACCGGTTGAATTAAATATATATTGTTCATTGTTTATTTCATTGTTAGTTTCAAAAATCATATGTCTTCTGTTATAATTGAAACTATAATCAGCAAAAACATTTATTTTTTTTTGTCGATAGTTGATGTTTCCACTAGCCATAAACCTTTCTCTTCTTCCGTGACCGACCATAGCAGATATTCCTCCATTTACCCCTTCATAATCATTTCTTT
>JAUUZS010000336.1 GCA_030589835.1 Cyclobacteriaceae bacterium | reverse complement strand
TTTCTCAGCCAGAGGAGAGAGAAAAACTTTCATATTCTAGGAAACCTTTTTTAAGAAATCGTCAAAAGAAATTCTTTGTCCGGCGTCTAATTGTTTAATTCCGAGTCGAATCTCTTCTTGTTCTTGCCGAGATAATTCATTCCAAAAATCTGACTGTTCAGATTTAATTAAATTAAATATCTTCTCAACAATACTCTTGTTGTCAATATTCAAGATGAGTTTGACTAATTCTATTTTTGTGGTTTGAATATCCATTTTCATATCAGATCAAAATTATATAAACTTTCAACAAAGTCCTATTGATTCACCTAATTGGCTTTTTACAAGGTAATCGTAAAAGTAGCCCCTTCTCCTTCTGTTGACATAACTTTCAGGTTTCCTCCATGCTTTCTTAAAATCTGTTTCGAAAGACTCAATCCAATTCCTGATCCATCCTTTTTTGTGGTAAAGAAAGGCACAAAAATATTATCGATGACTTCAGAAGATATACCAGGGCCGTTGTCAGAAATTATAATTGTAACACTTCCCTTTTTCTCTAATGCGCTCAATTCTATTTTAAAATCATCTTCCCCTTTTCCTGCTTCAATCGCATTTTTTATCAGGTTGATCAGCACTTGCTCAATCAATTTTTCATCCGCATGGATTTCAAGATCCGCCGGAATAACATTTGAGTGTATTTGAATTCCATGCGTAGCAATATTATTTTCCATAAGCACCAGAATTTGATCAAAAAGTTCCTCCACACTAACAATTCCAAGCACCGGATCGGGGATTTTTGTCAGGCTCTTATAACTCTCCACAAACCTGGAAAGCCCTTTGCTTCGTTTATGAATGGCCTGGAGCCCTTTCAAGGCATTATCGATTTGCTCCTGCTCTAATGCCGACATGCGCCTGGGCTTCCCATCCTCTTCAAACATTTTTACAAGTGTTGAGGATAATAGCGTAATTGGACTTACAGAATTAATGATTTCGTGTGTCAGCACACGGATCAGCTTTTGCCAGGAATCCAATTCCTGCTCGTCAAGTTCATTTTTTATATTTTGAAGCGATATGAGTTTAATGTGCTTTTCCTGAAGCTTGAACTCAGCAGCCCTGATGGATAAAGACAGGATTTCATGTTCCCTGACCAGCTTCACCATGTCTTGTTTTCCAGGGGTAAGATTCCTGAATTGATCTGCCAATCCGTTTTTTACCCGATCAAAGGCCTGAATATTCTGTACATATTCCAAATGCAACAGCCTTTTTGCTGCTTCATTAAAAAGCTCAACATTTCCTTGTTCATCTACAGAAATCAAACCGGTGTCGACATGTTTGATGCTGTATTGAAAATACTGCTGCTCCATTTCCTTCTCGAGCTTTATATTTCTGAAATTCTCAATAATCCTATTGAATTCGTTGTATAGAGGCTTGAAGGGCAATTTTTTGCTTTTATTAAATGTCAGTGTATCATCCTGAAACTCGAAAGACTGAAGAAACAACAGCAAATCCCTGTTCGTTTTATTGACATAATAAATCAAAAGAAATATCTCAAAAACCCATAGCACGCCAAGCGAAAACCGTGTGACCAACAAATAATCCTTGCTGAGCGTCCAGACAAAAAGTGCAGAGGTAATGGCCAAAAGCAATGCATGAATTGTGACTCTGATGTTGAATAGGCTAGAGTTCATATTTTTTTATTTTATCGTATAGCGTAGACCGGTTAATGCCAAGCTCATTGGCAGTTTTGCTCATATTCCATTCAAATTTCTGTAAGGCTTTCTCAATCAATATTTTCTCATGAACAGCCAAATTGAATAATTCTGTGTCCTTATTTTCGGGTTCTTCAACGGTTTGAAACATCAAATCCTCTGGCTTCAGAAAGTTATCAGAAGTCATGATCACCCCTTTTTCGATGGTATGCTGGAGTTCCCGGATGTTCCCTGGCCATTCATGTTTCGCTAACTTGTTGAGCGTAGATTTTTTGAATTCTAGTTTTTGCTTTTTGTATTTCTCTTTGAAGATCGATAAAAAATGGTGTGCAAGACTGGGCAGATCATCTAATCTTTCCCGTAGCGGAGGCAAATGGATTTGAATGGTATTGATCCGGTAAAGCAGATCTTCCCTGAAATTTCCTTCCTTAATCATTTTATCAACCGGCATATTGGTAGCACTAATTAGCCTGACATCAATTTCTATGGCTTTGTTATCCCCCACTTTTGTGATTTGCCGGGTTTGTAATACCGACAATAACTTTATCTGTGCGGGTACGGATAGATTGCCAATTTCATCCAAAAATAAGGTTCCTCCGGAAGCGACTTCAAAACGTCCCGCCCGGTCTGATCGCGCATCGGTGAAGGCTCCTTTTTTATGCCCGAATAATTCACTCTCAATCAGATTTTCATTTAGCGCAGAAATGTCAACGGTCACAAAAATCTCATCTGTTCTCTGTGACAGCCTGTGGATTTCGCGTGCAATCACTTCTTTTCCCGTCCCGTTTTCACCGGTAACCAGCACATTGGCGTCAGTTGAGGCAACTTTGGAAATGGTTTGATAAACAGCTTCCATTGATTTGGACGGGCCTTTGCACAATTGAAATCCATCGGCAATAGAATCTTTGAGATGCTGCTGTTTATGTTTTAGCTTTTTAATCTCGGATTTAGATTTGCTCAATTGAAAAGCAGAAAGCACCGTGGAGAGGATCTTCTTTTCATCCCATGACTTTTGAATGAAATCTGCGGCTCCTTCTTTCACTGATTTTACTGCCAATTGCACATCGCCATAAGCCGTAATAAAGACGATCGTAGCATCAGGATCCACCTCCTTTATTTTATTCAACCAATAAAGTCCTTCATTGCCTGTATTGATGCCCGCCCTGAAATTCATATCCAAAAGCATTAGGTCATAGGAATTATTTTGGATTTGAGCGAGAATTGCTTCGGGATTGCTCTCTGTATCCACCAGATTGAAATGCGGTGAAAGCATGAGTTTTAAGGCCAGCAAAAACTCCTCGTTGTCATCGACGATTAATATACTTCCAGATTTTGACATGTAAGTTAATAACTTGAAAAATTGTGTCGGAATTTACGACACATATAATAGAAATTCCAACAACTAGCACGCATAATGCCATACTAAGAGAAACAAATTTCTTCCTTTTAGGAATATTAAACTTGAGAAGTACTCTGGGAAGTGGCAGTGGTAGGAGGCAGTAGCAGGAAAAAGAAAATTTCTGCCTGAAGGAGTTTAAATGTGTTATGTGGTGTGTGTAGACGGAAAGGAAAAAATGATGAGGCTTTAAAGGTGCCTTTTTTCTATATTTAGTATAAAAGACATTTCTAATTTCTAAAATAGAAGCTGTGGGCTTTGATAGCGGCAAAACGTATGGGGCTTCAATATTTCATCACTTATTCACACACAATTTTATATTGATGAAGCTATTTCGTAAATTTTGCAAATCTTTCTTTTTTAACGCACATCAAAATCACATGAAGAACATAACCGTTATTGGGAGCAGCAACACCGACATGGTGATAATATCTTCCAATTTGCCTGCTCCCGGAGAAACCATAATAGGCGGAGATTTTTTAATGAATCCGGGAGGTAAAGGAGCCAACCAGGCGGTTGCCGCAGCACGACTTGGCGGTGACACCACATTCATCACAAAAACAGGAAATGATATTTTTGGGAAGCAGGCCATTCACACCTTTGAAAAAGAAGGTATCCATACTGAATATATCTCTACCGACTCAAACCATCCCTCTGGAGTAGCGCTGATTATGGTAGATGATAAAGGTGAAAATTGCATTTCTGTAGCCCTGGGTTCAAATGGCACTTTAAATTCACAGGACATTGATCGGGCATCAACACAAATCAAGTCATCTGAATTGGTGCTCATGCAATTGGAAATACCCCTTGCCACTGTGGAATATGCAGCAATTATGGCAAACAATGCCGGAGTGAAAGTAGTGCTCAATCCCGCGCCGGCACAGGAACTTTCCAACGAACTGTTAAAATCACTTTATCTGCTCACCCCCAATGAAACTGAAGCCGAAATGCTGTCGGGGATTAAGGTAATTGACAACGCTACGGCAGCCATGGCCGCCGCCGCGATTAAAGCCCTAGGAGTAAAAAATGTGATCATTACCATGGGAGCTTCCGGGGCTTATGTATCTACTGATTCGGAAGAGATGATGATAGATGCACCGAAAGTCCAGGCTGTGGATACCACCGCTGCCGGAGACACCTTTAACGGGGCGCTTGTCGTGGCACTTGCAGAACAGAGCAGCTTTGTTGAGGCCGTAAAATTTGCGAATCTGGCAGCTTCAATATCCGTGACAAAGTTGGGAGCTCAGGCTTCTGTTCCTTATCGAAAAGACATCTTATAAGCAATAATCAACATGAAAAAACTACTCCTTTTAAGTACGATACTACTTTTAAGTACAATTTCACAAGCTCAGCACTACGTTGAAATCACTGAAATTCAACGCTTACAAATGCTTGAAAAACCAGCTAATGGAGTTAGCATGGTGTTGGACACCGATACTTACAATGAGATCGACGATCAGTTTGCTCTGGTCTATGCTTTGCTTTCAAAAGAGAGCTTCAATCTGGAAGCGGTCTATGCCGCTCCATTTTCAAATAACCGATCAGACAATCCTACCAAAGGTATGGAGCTAAGCTACGAGGAGATATTACGGATTATGGATAAAATGAACGTTGATCCGAAAGGACTGGCGTTCAAAGGCTCCAAAGTTTATCTGACTTCAGAACTGAAACCGGAAACAAGCCCTGCTACAGATGACATGATTGAAAGGGCCATGCAACATTCCCCTGAAAATCCACTTTATGTGGTGGCTGTAGGAGCCATTACCAATGTGGCCAATGCCATTTTGCTGAAGCCCGAAATCACGAAAAACATTGTAGTGGTGTGGCTGGGTGGCCATGCACACAACTGGCCACATACCTGGGAGTTTAACATGCAACAGGATAAAGATGCCGCCAATGTTATTCTTGACAGCGGAGTTCCTTTTGTTCAATATCCATGTATGGGGGTAGTTAGTCAGTTCACAACAACAGTCCCGGAAATGGAATATTACCTGAAAGGCCGCAATGATATTTCTGATTATTTGCTGAAGATATTTAAGGATTACCATAAAGATCACTTTGCCTGGTCGAAGGTGTTATGGGATATGACCGCCGTGGCTTATTTAATCAATAGCGACTGGACACCTTCTCAATTGGTGCATGCTCCCAGGGTTACTCCTTTTAATACCTATAGCTTTGACAAGAACCGTCACCTGATCCGCATGGCTTATACGATTCACCGAGACCCTATATTAAAGGACTTTTTTACTAAACTTCAATCTTTTTAACAGACCTATAAACCCGAAATTATGTTTATACCTCAAAGTTACG
>JAUUZS010000444.1 GCA_030589835.1 Cyclobacteriaceae bacterium | reverse complement strand
TAATTCTTTTTTGTAAAAAAGTGATTTAATTTATTTTTTGAATTGCTTTCGAAATAAGATTTTCAGAAATTCGACACCATTATTAATTAAAAAAAATGAAAGCAGCAGTACTAGAAAAATATCATCAGTTTATAGTTGTTGAAAAGCCAAAACCTCAAATGAAAGAAAATGAGGTATTGGTGAAAGTGAAATTCGCTTCCATTTGCGGGAGCGACCAGCATCTGTACAAAGGGGATTTCCATCCCAGGACAAAATTGCCTTTTACTCCGGGCCATGAATTTGCGGGGGTGATTGAGGAAATTGGCGATGAGGTCACCGGATGTGTGATTGGGGAAAAAGTAGCGGTTGACCCGATTATTTGGTGTGGTGAGTGTGATGCCTGCAAAAAAGAGCATTATCCTGCATGCAATAAATTGAGGCTTATCGGAATTGATCAGGATGGTGGGTTTGCCGATTATGTTTCTGTGCCCCCTTCCATGTTGTATAAAGTGCCGGAAAATGTACCCCATGAGCACGCTGCCCTGGTGGAGGTTTATAGCATTGGATTCCATGCCTGCAATCGTGCCAAAGTTAAATCCGAGGATCGCGTTGCTATTTATGGAGGAGGCAAAGTAGGTCAATGTGTGATGCAGGCTGCCAGGACAAAAACCAACGGTAAAATGTTTGTCGTGGATATTGTAGAAGGGCGATTGAATATCATCAGAAAAAGCTATCCTGATGTCCGAACTATTAATGCCACCAAGGAAGATCCTATATAAGTGATCCAGAACGAAACAAATGGACAGGGGGTAGATGTGGCTTTTGAGGTCGTGGGTCATGCAGTGGATATTCCCAACAGAAAAAATCCCCTCAGGTCTTGTGTGCTCAGTATTCGCGGAGGTGGCGTCGTTTGTGTACTCGGCCTGGGAGATGAAGAAATTCCAATTTTGTTTAAAGAGCTGATTTGGAAAGAAGCACAAATTATCGCCTCAAGGGTAAGTCACGGTGAGTTTGCCGAGGCCATTGCTCACCTGGAAAAGGGGAATTTAAAGCCTGATGCACTAATCACCTCGGTTTTGCCAGTCGATAAAATTCAGGAAGGGTTTGATATGTTAGAGAAAAGCCCCGATAAATACCTAAAAATCCTGCTTGATTTATCAGGCGATTCCTGAGGCATTTATTGCCTCTCGAAAGAGAATGAATATAATTTTCTAGTTGGTAAATTTCAAACCCATGAAACAACTCTTTTTACTTGTGCTTATTTCTATTTTTTCGAATCCGCTTTTCGCCCAAAAAACCATGAAGCTCTGGCCGGAAGTCATCCCATTTTCTAATGGAACAATTGGCGAAGAACAATTTACCGATGCCGGGCACGTGAGAAATGTTCAGGATCCCACGATCACCGTTTATCTGCCTGAAAAGGGAAAATCTACCGGAGCGGCAGTGGTTATTTGTCCGGGAGGTGGTTATGGGATTTTGGCAATAAAGCACGAAGGGCATGATGTGGCCAAGTGGTTTAATGAGTTTGGCGTAGCTGGAATTGTAGTTAAATACCGATTGCCAATTTCAGATAACATTACCGATAATAGTGAGGTGGCCATGACCGACGCACAAAGAGCCGTAAGAATGGTTCGCCATCATGCTTCGGAATGGGGTGTGGCGAAGGATAAAATAGGAATTATGGGTTTCTCTGCCGGAGGTCATCTGGCTTCTACGGTAGGAACGCATTTCGATTATGGCATAGCCGATTCGAAAGACCAAATTCAGAAAGAAAGTTGCCGGCCTGATTTTATGATCTTGATGTATCCGGTCATCAGCATGTCTGAGGATTTTATGCATGCCGGTTCAATGAGAAATTTGTTGGGAAAAAATCAATCCTATGAACAAAAGCTTCGTTTTTCCAATGAAAAACAGGTAACATCTGAAACACCACCAGCGATTTTAATTCATTCTTCAGATGATAAAGGCGTGCCCGTGGAAAATAGCATCCGGTTTTACGAAGCTTTGATCCAAAATAACATTCCCGCCGAACTCCATGTTTTCAATAGTGGAGGGCATGGCTATGGATTGGGAAGAAAAGATGGAACTTCGCATAATCTGTTGACGGATAATTGCAAGGCCTGGATGATGGATATGGTGATCGGGAAATAGGGATGGCTAGGTATGGGTACTGGGTACTGGGTACTGGATACTAGAACTAGGTACTGGGAAAAGCAGAATGTTGATGGGTTGATTTTCTCGATATATTGTATTTGCTTTTTACTGGAATTTAGCATGATTTGTAAAACCATTTTTTGTTATGAATAACATATATAAGTTTTTTTTATGCATCATTTATATTGTCAGTTTAAGCTCTGGATGTCAAACCAAATCCGAAGAAAAGGTATTCCTTTTTGCGTATTTTATGGGCAATGGAGAAGATGGCTTGCACCTGGCAGCTAGCACCGACGGTTATCAATGGGAGGCAGTGCATAATGGAGCATCAATACTTCCTCCATTGGTGGGCGAAAGCACCCTTATGCGGGATCCATGCATCACAACCGGGCCGGATGGCACTTTTCATATGGTTTGGACGACCTCCTGGCAAGGAAAAACTATCGGATATGCGCATTCCAAAGATTTGATAAATTGGTCCAGGCAAATCTCTATTCCGGTGATGGAAGATGAGGATCATGTGAGGAATTGTTGGGCACCCGAAATCAATTACAATCCAAAGGATGACAATTTTTTCATTTATTGGTCGAGCACCATAACAGATAAATTTCCTGAAACGGCCAACAGTACAAAAAATGGCAAACGGACCAATCACCGCATCTATTCAACGACCACAAAGGATTTCAAATCCTTCTCTGCAACAAAACTATTTTATGAACCGGGCTTCAATGTGATCGATGGCAGCATCAAAAAACATGACGACAAGTACATCATGTTTATAAAAAATGAGACTGAAATACCCATTGCTGAAAAGAATATATCGCTTGTCTATTCAGATGAAATCGACGGTCCCTATAGCAAACCCGAAAAAACCATTACAGGGGATTATTGGGCTGAAGGGCCAACTGCCCTGAAAATTAATGGCCTTTGGCACCTGTATTTTGATAAATACCGAAAGCATGCATTTGGCCTGATGACTTCTTCTGATTTGGTAAACTGGAAAGATGAATCTGAAAGGCTGCAATTCCCGGACGGAATCCGGCACGGGACTATTTTTGAAGTCGATATGGTGACCTACGAAAAATTGAAAAGCAACCCGGTTGAGCAAGCGATGCTTTACCGGGATATTTCCCGAAAGGGCAGACCCTACGCCAAAGATCCCACAGTAGTATATTTTAATGAAAAGTACTTTATGTATCATTCCATTCCCCCTGGGAAAAGAGAAGAACAAAATGGCTGGCATATCGGCATCGCTGTTTCTGATGACCTGGATAGGTGGGAAAAAGCAGGTGAAGTACTTCCGGTCGGCGCCTACGAGAAAAAAGGCTTGTGTGCCCCCGAGGCTGAGGTGTTGGATGGAAAAATTCATCTTTTTTATCAAACATATGGCAACAAAGAACATGATGCCATTTGCCATGCGGTGTCAGAGGATGGGATTAATTTTGAACGAAACGACACCAATCCAATTTTTTCTCCTGACGGTGATTGGAATATTGGGAGGGCGATTGATGCCGATGTGCTGATCAAAGGTGATAGCGCATATCTATATTGGGCAACCCGAGACCGGGAATACAAACAGCAATTGATGGGCGTATCTGTTGCGCCTTTAAATAAGGGATTTAGAAAGGATAGTTGGAAACAAATAAGTCAGAAACCGTTGCTAAAGCCTGAGCTTCCCTGGGAAATGAATTGTGTGGAAGCTGCTTCAGTGTTCAAGGAAAACGAAAAGTATTATATGTTTTATGCGGGAGCATACAATCATGAAGGGCAGCAAATTGGATTGGCTGTGAGCGATGATGCCGTAAACTGGAAACGAACGTCAGGTCAGCCTGTTTTGACAAAGGGAAAGGAAAATGCATGGAATGCCACGGAATCCGGTCATCCGGGAGTGTTTATTGATTCTGATGGAACGAAGTGGTTGTTTTATCAGGGAAATCCAGACGGAGGATATACTTACTATTTATCTAAAATAAAATTTGAGATCATAGAAGATGATAGGGTAGTGTTTAATTAGAGTCTGTCTATAAAGTCCGATTTCTGCGTTATGTTCATCCGCAAAATGATCATTTACATATGTAAACTCACATTTTTCGGATTTCACAAGCCTTGAACTCGAACTTTCTAGCTCAGACACTT
>JAUUZS010000457.1 GCA_030589835.1 Cyclobacteriaceae bacterium | reverse complement strand
TTAACCGGTATGTATCCCTGGCGCAATAAGAATGCAAAAATACTCTCCGGAACGGCGCCGTTAATTATCAGCACGGAACAAATAACCATCCCAAAGATGTTTAGGCAAGAAGGTTACCATACAGGAATAGTAGGCAAATGGCACCTTGGATTAGGAGATGGAAATGTAGATTGGAATAAAAGGATATCTCCCGGCCCAAATGAAGTTGGCTTCGATTATGCCTACATCATGGCAGCAACACAAGATCGTGTGCCAACGGTATATATTGAGGATGGATATGTTTCAGGATTGGATCCTGATGATCCCATCGAAGTGAATTACAGAAAGAATTTTCCGGGAGAACCAACTGGAAAAGAGCATCCTGAATTGCTAAAAATGAAGTGGCATCACGGACATAACAACAGCATTGTAAATGGGATTCCACGAATCGGCTATATGAAGGGTGGTGAATCTGCAAAATGGGTTGATGAAAACATGGCAGATACCTTTTTGATCAGGGCGCAAAAATACATTGTAGAGCACAAGAATGAACCTTTTTTCCTTTACTATGCCTTGCAGCAACCTCATGTGCCGCGTACCCCACATGCTCGATTTGTAGGCAAATCGGGTATGGGACCGAGAGGGGATGTGATCGTTGAAGCCGATTGGTGTATAGGGGAGCTGATGAATACCCTGGAAGCGGAAGGAATTTTGGAAAACACATTGATCATTTTATCCAGTGACAACGGCCCGGTGCTCAATGACGGATACTATGATGATGCCGAAGAAAAAATCGGGAAACATACACCGGCAGGCGCACTCAGAGGCGGGAAATACAGTTTGTTTGAAGCAGGTTCACGTGTGCCGTTTATCACCTATTGGAAAGGCAACATTCAGCCTTCAACATCCGATGCAATTGTTTCGCAAATCGATTTACTTTCTTCCCTGGCAACATTGGTAGGAAGTGATGCCAAAAGCAGGGATAGCAAAGATTTTTTGGATGTATTTATGGGCAAAAGTCAGCAAGGAAGAGAGGAATTGATTTTGGAAGCTACAACCCGAACTGCCTTGCGCAAAGGAGATTGGATATTGATCCCACCCTACAAAGGACCGGCTTTAAATAAGAGTGTAAATATAGAATTGGGGAATTCTGTAGAATACCAACTATATAACCTCAAAGATGATATCGCTGAGCAAAACAATCTGGCAGAAACGAATAAAGAAAAATTGGAGGAAATGAAAGCTTCTTTTGAAAGCATTCGTGGAGCAGGGTATAATAAGACAGAAGAGCTTGAGCTGAAATAGAGTCTGTCCATAAAGTCATCTAGTTGAAATATTCATCTTTTTGCGCCTTTTTGGCTTTCTCAATTTGTCTAATACCCAGGTATTTGCTGCATTGAGAAAGCCAAAAATTCATCAAAAATCTCAACATTTCAAAAATCAAGCACTTTATGGACAGACTCTAAATAGCCCCTCTTAAAATTAAAATAAAAAAACATGAAGGATGTTATTTTTATATTGTCAATTCTTATATGAGGATTTAGCGGGTGTCTTGAGTCAACAAAATCCGATAGAAAACAATCGGTCAACGAAAAAAAACCAATGTGGTTTTTCTCATTTGAAAAGATCTGAACGATTACGAAGGTGCATTTACAAGACATAAACGAGTGAAAACACCAAATATTGACAAGCTGGCTAAATCGGGTATTGCATTTGTCAATGCACATAGCAATGTCTCGGTTTGCGCACCCTCCAGAAATAGTTTGTTCACTGGAGTCTACCCTCATCAATCCAAAGATTTTGGCTGGGCAAAATATTTTTTTACGACCCGTGTAATACACATTAAGACTTTATTCGAATAGTATTTCCCAAATTATTCGGGTTAGGTAATTTTTTGATAATATAAGCGAAAATCCAAATAAGTGATTGCCAGGAAACTGTCCTGAACATTTAGATTTTCTTCAGAATCAATCGCTATGTTGTCTGTTGATATTGACAAAACAGAAATTATATTTTTATGAACACTCAAAAGATGCAACTCAGCAAGAAAGTGATTGCCTCCGTCGTGGCAATATTAACTACGACAATGATCTATGCGCAGGACTGGCCGCAATATTTGGGCCCCGACAGAAATAGTTCTTCAGAGCAAAAAAATATTTTGCGTTCATGGCCTGAAAGTGGCCCTGAAGTTTTATGGTCTGTGGATGTAGGCATTGGTTATGGTGGACCGGCGGTGAAAGACGGAAAAGTTTTTATTCTTGACCGAAATGATGAAGAAGGTGACAAGATGCGCTGTTTTGATCTGAAAACAGGTGATGAATTATGGAGATTTGAGTACGATGCGGCAGGTGATGTTATGTTTCCTGGTTCTCGCAGTGTTCCAGCAATTGACGATAATTATGTTTATTCATGCGGGCCATTCGGCGACTTATATTGTATTGACATAAATACACACAACCCAGTATGGAATAAAAACATCTGGACGGATTTTGGCGGTGATCCAGGAAATAAACCATCTGGTGACTCAGAAGGACAGGGTGGATTTGGTGGTCGCGGAAATTTCCCGATATGGGCCATATCTCAATGTCCATTGATCTATAATGATTTGCTTGTGGTTTTATCCCAGGCTCCAGAAGCAGGTGCAGTGGCTTACAATAAAATTTCGGGTGAAATTGTCTGGAAAACTCCAAACCTGGGAAATGAATCATATACCAGTCCTTCGGTCGTAAAAATAGACGGTGAAGATCACATCGTCATGGTTATCTCATCCACTAATCCTATTGGGCGGAGGGAAGAGCCACAAACTATGGGTAGAATTGTTGGAATTGAGCCTCATTCCGGAAAAATACTTTGGGAATATAATGAATGGGATTGTCATATTTCCGTGCCAAGTGCAGTAGATGCTGGTGATAATAAGGTACTCGTTGTAGGCGGATATGAGCTTGGGGCTGTTATGATTAAAGTAGAAAAACAGGCTGATGGTTCTTATGGCACAACTGAACTTTTCAAGACCGAAGAATTTGGTGACCAGACGAAACCACCACTCTTAATTGACGGGTATTTTTATGCCCAATTTGGCACTAACAATCGCCGTGACGGACTCACCTGTATGAACATGGATGGCGAAATTATGTGGAAAACAAAACGTGATCCAAAATTCGATAAAGGAAGCATGATTTATGCCGACGGCTTGATATTGGCTACTGATGGGACAAAGAAACTCTATCTCATTGAACCCGACCCTGATGGCTTTAAACCAATTGCATCGGCTGAATTGCTCGGCGAACCAAAGACTCAGGCAGAAGGAATTGCAGCGAGGGTAGGTGGTTCCACCCAGAATTGGGCACCGATCGCCCTTGCGGATAGAAAATTATTAATCCGGGATCAAAACAGGATGATGTGTGTGAAGGTTGTTCAATAGCATTGGGTATTGAAGAACAATACTGATTAAAGCGTCAAGGTTTTTTTCTGATTCGCTGGCAAGCAACCAGCTTTTCGACATGTTCCGCAGGGCATGTCGGATAAAAGATCAAAGGAATTTGTAATTCCTACATAATAAATACTCATCCTTTCATGAAGTAGATGCTGAGGCAATTGGATAGGTTTTCTTTCAACATCACTTGATTTGCTGCAATATGAATAAAGATCTTCTGCCCGGCATTTCAAATGCCGCATATCAAACATCCGGATTGCAAATCCGGATGAGCGGGATTAATGCAATGAAATTGATTTTAATAAAGTTCATGGGTACCTGGTTAATAAGTGATACAAATCCAACACAGAATATTGCCGATTGGTAAACTACCTTGGAAAATGAATTATTAATTATGCGTAATAATCAGGTGGTGCTACCGGATACCCTGATCTATGGTGTGCGTATACTGATATTAAGACCTTCCAGGACGTTTATAAATGCTACAACATTTGTTTTCTTGATTTTGTTTTAAGCAATTGGTAAAGTGATGGATGTTGAAGTGCTGACAAGCTTATGATCCAAAGACAATTCCTGATACGACAAATGTCAATTTATTCAACTATTAATTTGCCATGTACAGATAATCCATTTTGGTATTCTATTTTGTAAAAGTAAATTCCACGCGCTATATTTTTTAGGTTTAATGAGAATTCCGTCCCATTAATGTTTTGAATATCCTTGACTTCTTTGCCAGAAAAATTGT
>JAUUZS010000471.1 GCA_030589835.1 Cyclobacteriaceae bacterium | reverse complement strand
GGGTACAGTATTCGGCATTTCCATGAAGGAAGTAATCCCCCCAGCTACAGCAGCTTTTGACTCGGTATATATTTCTGCTTTATGGGTAACTCCGGGCTCCCTGAAATGTACCTGATCATCAATCATTCCGGGAATTAAATAATTTCCGCCTGCATCGATTACTTTATCGGCTGCCTGCCCAACCATGCCCGAAGCAATTTTTTCTATTCTTCCATTCCGAATAAAGACATCCCCCTCCGCTACTTTTCCTTCATTGACAATTTTAGCATTCGTTATTAATATCGTATTCATTTTATGATTTGGTTTTTACCAAGAAATTTTAAAATAAGGAAATGACAATAAATCATGAATCAATAATTAGCTTTGCATTTTACTAAATGAAAAATTCATTTCGAGCCAAATTAATTGTTTTATGGTCAATAAAATAGCGCAATTCGAAGATTTTAAATTAAATCGCCAACTACTAAATGCTGTAGGAGAATTGGGCTATACTTCTCCAACTCCCGTACAGCAAAAATCCATACCGGCTATATTGGCAGGACATGACTTAATAGGAATTGCTCAAACCGGAACGGGAAAAACTGCTGCCTACTTGCTTCCCTTGCTCTTTAAAATCAAATATGCACAAGGGGAAATCCCCAGGGCCTTGATATTGGCTCCCAGTAAAGAACTTACCATTCAAATTTTTGACAACCTCATGCAACTGTCGAAATATTGCGGGACAAGAAATGTATGTTTATATGGGGGGATCGGACCAAAAACCCAAATAGAAGACCTTGAAAAAGGTGTGGATATCATCGTCTCTACTCCCGGGAGGTTTCTTGAATTATATCGAAGGGGGGCGCTAGTGGTAAAGGATATAAAATTATTCGTGCTTGACGAAGCAGATAAAATGATGGATATGGGTTTCACGCATCAGATTCGGGAGATCCTTGAAAAAATACCCCGAAAAAGACAAAATCTACTTTTCTCCGCTACCTTTCCGGCGAAAGTCCAATACTTTGCTGATGAATTCCTGAAATTCCCGCAAAGAATAGAAGTTACGCCGCAGAGTACTCCCGCAGAGACTATAGAGCATTATTTCTACAAAACACCAAATTTGAGGACAAAGATAAATCTACTGTTATACTTATTGAATGATGATGCGTTCAATAAGATTATGGTCTTTACACGCACCAAAGAAATTGCCAATAATATATTCAAATTTCTCGACAGAAAACTAGCCGATCAGGTGCGGGTAATTCATGCCAATAAAGGCCAGAATAGCCGTATAAACTCTTTTAACGATTTCAGAGATGGCAAAGTCAGGTTGTTGGTCACCACAGACGTATCTGCACGAGGTCTGGATGTAAAAATGGTAAGTCACGTAATCAATTTCGATGTTCCCAGGGCATATGAAGAATACGTGCACCGTATTGGCAGAACAGGAAGAGCAGAACTATCGGGCATTGCAATTTCTTTTGCCAATGAGGCTGAAGAAATACACCTTAAAGAGATAGAAAAGGTGATTTCTGATAAAATAGAAGAAAGAGCGCTCCCAAAGGATGTTGAACTTGTGAAAACAGGAAAGGGGGAATTACAGCAAATTGCCATGGAAATTGATAAAATAAAAAGGGCTAAAGATCCCGAATTTAAAGGAGCCTTTCACGAAAAGAAAAAGAAGTTTAAAACCAACAAACCAAAAAAAGCTTTTAAGCGAAAAAAGCGGAGATAAATTATATTTGGCAATTAGTGTGGTCAGGCTATCTAAAGTCTGTTAGGAACTGAAAAACAAGCTAATATTTTTTCAAATTACCCAATCACAAAATCAGGTGTAAACCCCCTTCAATTTAGTAGTCATTTTTTCAATTTATCAACATTTTTTCTCCCCAATAAATCATATCTTTGCGCCTTAATTTTCGTAAGTCGTTCAATTAGTATTTGCAAGAAATATGAGGCAAAATCTAAAACCACAAGATATTTTTGAGTACAGGCATCATGGTAAAGTTGATGGTTCTACTAAAATAAAACTTCAAAAAATAGGCGTAACATCCATCGATGAATTAATCGATCAAACTGTTCCCAAATCAATTCGTTTAGCAGAAGCCATCAATTTGCCTGAGCCGCTTACTGAGCAAGCTTTTTTAGAGGAAGCCAAAGCACTCGCTTCAAAAAACAAACTATTCAAATCATTGATCGGGCAGGGATATTACGGCACAAAAACGCCAACCGTCATTCAGCGGAATATATTGGAAAACCCAGGTTGGTACACTGCATATACTCCATACCAGGCAGAAATTGCACAAGGTCGACTTGAGGCATTGATCAATTTTCAAACTATGGTCATTGAGCTTACCGGAATGGAAATCGCCAATGCTTCCCTGCTGGATGAAGGAACTGCTGCTGCCGAAGCCATGTCGATGATGGCAGGGCTTAGAAAGGGGTCAAAAAAATCTGCCAATAAATTTTTTGTCGATGCCGCGGTTTTTGATCAGACTATAGATATTCTACAAACCAGATCCCTTCCCATCGGAATAGAGATTGTTATAGGCGATTACAAAACGCTTGAAGTAACGGATCCTGAATTGTATGGTGTGTTGGTACAATACCCAGACAAATATGGGGCAGCAAATGACTTTACCGAATTTTTTGATCAGGCGAAAGCCAACAATCTTTCCATTGCCGTAGCCGCAGATTTGCTTAGCCTTGCGCTACTGACTCCTCCCGGAGAAATCGGAGCTGACGTGGTAGTTGGCACCACACAACGGTTTGGGGTTCCTCTTGGCTATGGAGGGCCACATGCTGCATATATTGCTACCTTAGATAAAAATAAGCGTCAGCTTCCGGGAAGGATCATCGGAAGTTCTGTTGACAAAGACCACACTATAGGATATCGAATGGCCCTGCAAACAAGGGAGCAACATATTCGAAGGGAAAAAGCAACGAGCAACATCTGTACTGCGCAGGTTCTTCTTGCTGTAATGGCCGGAATGTATGCCGTTTATCATGGATCAGAAGGCATCAAAAAAATTGCCACAAAAATTCATTTGTTGACAAAATCATTGAAATTGGCTTTGTCAATACTTGGAGTTGAAGTTGCTGACAAGCAGTTCTTTGATACGATCAAATTAGCTGTTGGCGAAAAAGAAAAAGCACAAATCAAGGGGATTGCCGAAAAACACCAATTCAATTTCAATTACTTTTTTGAAGACACGATTTTGATTTCTCTGGATGAAACTTGTGAGTTGAAAAACCTCATGGAAATAATTCAGATTTTCTCGGAAGTGAAGGGTGAACAGTTGAATCAACAAGAAATAGATGAGATTTTAGATCGTGTAGAAATAGATTACCCGGAATCCATTAACCGAAAAAGTAATTATCTGACCCATGAAATTTTTAACAAATATCATACGGAGCATGAGCTATTAAGATATATTAAAAGACTTGAAAACAAAGACCTGTCACTTGTTCATTCGATGATTTCACTGGGCTCCTGCACCATGAAATTGAATGCCACAACTGAAATGATTCCTATCACATGGCCGGAATTTTGTGATATCCACCCTTTTGCACCCAGAGATCAAGTGAATGGATACAAGGAACTTTTTGAAGAACTCGAATCCTACCTTACTGAAATTACAGGTTTTGCAGCTACATCCCTACAGCCCAACTCCGGCGCTCAGGGTGAATTTGCAGGACTTATGGTCATAAAAGAGTACCTGAAACATATTGGTCAGGGACATCGGAATATCACATTAATTCCATCGTCAGCACATGGCACCAACCCTGCAAGTGCTGTGATGGCAGGAACAAAAGTGGTTATTGTGACCTGTGATGATCATGGCAACATCAATATTGAGGATCTTAAAAATAAAGCTGAGGAGCATAAAGCTAAGCTTGCCGCCTTGATGGTCACCTACCCTTCTACACATGGGGTTTTCGAAGAGGGCATTAAAGAAATATGCCAAATAATCCATGAAAATGGAGGTCAGGTATATATGGACGGAGCAAACATGAATGCCCAGGTAGGATTAACAAGTCCGGGGGCAATCGGTGCTGATGTGTGTCACCTG
>JAUUZS010000481.1 GCA_030589835.1 Cyclobacteriaceae bacterium | reverse complement strand
ATCTTCGTTGCCATCTACAGCTTGGCCCAGATCGATAATAGTATGGGAATTTAAAAATTGACTTATGGTGAAGTTCACGGTCAAATTCACTTCATTGTCATTGACCACGATGCCTGTGCTTTTTTCAATATCAAAATTCTCGCTGGTATCATGCCATAGCTCGAAAGGGGTGCCTCCGATGGTTCCGGCAATGTATATGGAGCGATCAAATAATGGCTCGGAAGGCGAAAGATCCTCATCCTTATGAAGCTTAAATCTGAGCTCATCATATACACCATTAGGTATATCAACGGAGCCAATGCTTTCCTTTACCGCATCTGATCCATTTAGTAAATCCAATTGATAAGGCCCTCTAAATGCCACTTCAGTACTGTCATCACTTATTCCATCGTCATCTTGGTCTGTCATAAAAACTACGTCCCTGATACTAATTTGAAAATCCGTAATCACTATGGCTGCTGCCGTACGGCCACCAGCATTTGCCAGGTCAATACCTGAGCTTGTGAAGTTAAGATTCACGGTTCCCATAGGGGAAGGACTTTCATTGTCACAACCCATCAAAAATCCCATTGCTGCAATTAAGGCAACGGCTAAAAAACGCTTTACCTTTTTCATAATAAAAATAGTTTGTTAATAATTAATCAGTTCAATAAAATTCTACGATACAATTTTTTGATAAAGTATTGGAGGCTATAATGTTGAAAATCAGTTTTGCCACAAGTGCCTATGCTAAGACTGATTTTCAACATTTAATCCAATCACTTTTTGTTTGAATGTGCCTACATCAATTTCTCAAAAACCAATTTTGTAACTGATCCATCTATGCCACTCACCTCTTTCAGTTCTATGCGTGCTTCCCGGACATCAGTAATTTCCCAATCATGATTGAATTTGTTCAACGGTTCGACATTTCCGAAATCAAGAAGTAATTTTTCTACTCCTTCATTATTCGTCATCACAGACCAGGAACCTTCAATAATATCATTACCCTTCGTGGCAACGACCGGTTCATCAGCCATAAATTTAAATATTATATCATTGTACAATGCTGTTTCATCAGCGGTGGCATTATCATAGTTTGCGACTATCCATGATCCCTCAATGATAACTTCTGAAATTGAGGGTACCGCCTCTTCAGGTCTTTCAAAAACCAATTTCGCTATCGATCCATCTATCCCGCTAACATCTTTCAATTCGATACGTCCTTCTGTCACTCCGATTATTTCCCAATCATTATTCAATTCGTTTATCGGAAAGTCAGCTGCAAATTCAAGGATTAGTTTGACGACCCCTTGATCATTGGTCATAATGGCCCAGTAACCCTCTAGCACTTCGTTACCTTTAGTGGCCAATACCCTTTCCTGATCTAAAAAGCTGAAAGTATAATCTTTGAAAATAACCGTTTCATCTATTGAGGCATAATCAAAAAGAGTAACATTCCATTCCCCTTCGGTCATAATCGCTATGACTTCCGATGGTACAATACTTTCATTGTCGTCATGTCTTACGAAGGTTAAATATTCTATTACGTCATTTTCATCACTGATATATTTCAATCTGATGACATTTTCATCAAATTCCTTTACCTTCCAGCTTTGCTGTAGGTTGTCAAATGGGCTTTCCTCTCCAAAGTCAAGCTCCATTTCCAATCCGCCATCATCGCCGTTGGTATCCCATTTTCCATAAACAAATGAGTCCCCTCTCAAAGCTTTTGCAGTTCCTTCATCAAAAAACGCAAATATATACCCTTCAAAGCCGGTAGTATTAGTGCCGCTATTCCCAATATATTCACTGATTTCCCAAGGACCTTCCAACAGCACATTAACCAATGGGGTGTCATCTGCATCATCATCATTATGATCGTTATCATCATCTTCATCGCAAGCGTCAATGGCATTTTCCAATGCATCTTCCAGTTCATCATTGTTGGTAATAACCATCTCATCGCCTTCGGCTACTATTATAGTTATTGGGAAATTGATGCTTGCGAAATCAGTCTCCTCCAATTCGCCGATAAATTGATATAGTTCTTTATCATCGTTTAGCGTGATGACATCTGAGATCTGGTTATCAGCATCGTACACAGAAATGCTTAGTGGAAACTTAAAGTCAACACATTCAATATCATCATCGTCACCTGTCGAAGCACATTGATTGATCAAATTTTCAAATTCATCCTCATTTTGCAGTTCCAACTCAGAATGGTCTGCTAAAATGACTATGACAGGAAAAATAATTTCTATAAAATCCTCGTCATCATCAAATTTGTCAATAATATGCTCTACGGTTATAAAATCTTCATTCGAATCCAAAATCATCTCCAGCCCATTCACCAACACACTTATGGGCAATTCCAGTGAAGTACAGCTCGAACCATCAATAATATTATCGGATGAACCGTCCCGGAGGGCTGTACGTTGCACCAAATTGGCAACGGTAGAATCACTGGTAATGACCTGGTCATTTGGTGGTTCCGTAATATCCTCTACCTCATACTGACATCTGGTAAAAAGGAACAAACTAATTATCGCAAGTCCTGCGAGTTTAAAAAATGTAAGTAATGCGAACTTCAAGGTTTCTGTTTTCATGATATATGTATTTTTTTAATTTACGGATATATAACCGGCGAACATTTCGAATTCCTACCTATGTTTTATTTTTTTTTATATTTTTGAATAAACAAATAGCGTGGATGGAAGAAAAAGCTGAGGATAATATTTGTGAAGAAAGCCTTTTTAGTGAGCTTTTCAGAAAGCACTCGAAAGACCTTCATGATTTTTTATACTATAAGTATGGAAAAGAAAACAATCCCAAGGATTTGGTGCAGGAGGCCTTCCTTAAACTATGGAACAATTGCCATAAGGTGGCCCTGGAAAAAGCGCGTTCTTTTTTATTTACTGTGGCCAATAATCAAATGCTAAATGAGTTGTCAAAAAAAAAGACCGTATTAAATTATACCCTGCAAAAACCGAAACATCATACCATTGAATCACCGGAGTATATCATGGAAGGAAATGAATACATGGATACCCTGCAACGCGCAATTGAAAACTTAACAGAAGCTCAACGAACCACCTTTTTACTAAATCGTATCGAGGGTAAAAAGCACAAGGAAATTGCCGAGATGCTGGGAATTTCCAGCAAAGCGGTAGAAAAAAGAATATACACTACATTAAATATATTGAGAAGACAGGTAGGAGATATTTAATATAATTCATTTTAATGGTAGGAATATTAAACCTTCATCTGTTATAGATGTGTAACGTAAAAACATGGAAAAGGAATATTATATCAAAAAATGGCTGGAAGGAACCTTGAGCGATGAAGAGCTTGAGGCTTTTGAGAAGTCAGCAGATTTCCAATCACTGGCAAAACTCTCAACTTCAGTTCAGGCATTTAAGGCACCGGATTACGATGTGGAGGGGGAGTTCGTACAGCTTCAGCACAACAAATCCACGAAAACCAACGTGGTATCCATAAGTTGGATGAAACCACTGCTAAGGATTGCAGCCGTATTTATGGTAATTGCTGCCGGCTACTTCTATTTTTATCTTAATATGAATACGACCGTTAAAACCCTTGCGTCAGAAAAAAGTGCGCTTTTTTTGCCGGATTCCTCGCAGGTTTATCTCAATGCCCTAACAAAAGTTTCTTATAATAAAAATAAATGGGAGCGAAAGAGGGAGGTGACTCTTGACGGAGAAGCCTTTTTTGAGGTTGCCAAGGGATCACGGTTTGATGTCGTGACCACATCGGGAATCGTAAGTGTGCTCGGCACCCGTTTTAACGTAATACATCGAAAGAATTATTTTGAAGTAATTTGTTATGAAGGATTGGTGGAAGTAAAAAGTGGTGAGGCGATTGCCCAATTGCCGCCACAACATTCCTTCCGGATCATTGATGGTATCGTATCGAAGACTGATCCATTCGGTGATCCTTCACCTAGTTGGCTGGCCGATGAAAGCTCATTCCGGAGCATACCCTT
>JAUUZS010000214.1 GCA_030589835.1 Cyclobacteriaceae bacterium | reverse complement strand
TAAATAGTAGAAATGTTATTAGAGTTTTCATAATTGTTATTTTTTATTGATTAAAAGATACCCAAGTTTAATAGTTGTGGGAATGTAAAAATGTGTATTGCGTTCTTCGTATGATATGACAGTCGTAACCTCCTCGGTGTATTTATAAGTACGCACTCCCATACCGACATTAAAATCAAGAGTCAGATTTTTTTGTATTGACAATTGGTATCCGCCATTAAAAAAAATAATGTCGGTATAGAGTTTACCTCCCATAATATTAAACTTGGGTTGAAATCCAATATACCAGCGTTCGTAATATTCCTTTAAATATAAACGTAGGTTGGCAGCAAAGAATAAGCCGGTGCCCGATTGCGGAAGTTCACGAATTGGATCGTTTTCATATCGCTTGTTTTGACGACTTATGGAAACCAATCCCAGTGATCCTTCAACCGCCATGTTTCTTACTAACTCATTTTCATATAAAATTGAATATTCACCATTAAAAAAGTCTATTCCCACTTTTATCAATTCGTCCTTGGCTGAGATGCCTCCATCGTCGAAATATTGCGAAACATCATCATCCTGAGCATTGGTATTAAAGGCAAAAATATTTAGTGCAATAAATACAAATAATAGTTTTTTCATATCAATTTTTCAATTAAGCTTTAATGTTCGATATTCTCTCTTGCCTTATTGCTAATACTTTTATGTCAGCAGGGTAATTCTAATAGATTATTGATAGATTTAAAAGTTGTCATAGCCACATGAGCATAAACTCGCCTGCCTGCGAGGCAGGTTTCTGTGATTTTGCTGGAACTGTGTCCCAATAGTGCCTGGATGTACCGCAGATCCGTTCCATTTTCCAATAAATGGGTCCCGAAACTGTGTTGTAACATGTGAGGACTTACCCTTCGCTTAATACCGGATCTCGTGGCAGCCTTTTTACGATTTTCTCTACGATTGTTTCACTATATTTCCCTCCTTCCTGCCCCTCAAAAAGTTTTGGCTTGTCCTTATGATAATATGCCCTTAATTCTTTCAGTATTGTTTGTCCCAATAGGGTATAGCGCTCTTTGTTTCCCCATTCCCTCACAACTTTAATCAGCATCCGTTCACTTTCAATATAACTAAATTTGAGGTTTAAAAGTTCACTATGTCTTAAGCCGGCTGAATATAAATGGACTTGCAACAAAAAAGTGGACAATAAGTTAAGCACCTGTACAACTTCCGCCATGGTTTGTGCCTGCGCCTGTATTTTATGATAAAACAAACCATTTTTTTCAGTCAGGGGGCCTGTCCGACGAAGGAGGGGACACAGACCGAATAAAAATGCATTATAAATACGTTTCCACAATGGTTATTGACATTACAACAGAGATAAACACACCTCGAATGGCTGCTTCAAGTTGATTCGCACTTTGCTTTGCTCCCATAACAAGTAGTACAACCAAGGTCAATGTGGCTACAAATAAGCTTAATCCGCTTACATAAACCAACAGCATTATATCTGTTTCTTCAAAAATTAATTCAAGAAAAAGGTATAAAATCAATACCGCCATGCTTATCCATATTACTTTCGGGAGAATGGATATTGCCAGCAAATCTTGAAAAGTAATGGTCTCTGTTTCATTAAAAACATCATTATGAGTATTAAATGCTTTGAATATGTAATAGATAATAAAACCGGATAGCCCCAAAAAAAATAGAATTGTGTTTTCAACTCCCAATATATTTAGCACATGACCACTGAGAATCATTACTATAAAAGTAATTTCAGGTAAACGAAGGACATATCTTGAATGACTCATTTGAAAAAATTATTGTTTCATTAAAAATAGTGTGAATGAAAAACCAAGATACCACATAGTTCTCCAATTTACTTACATTCGCAATCTGAAAGTTGATCGCCATTAAATTCTGAAGTTTCGCACATATAAGTAATGTTCTTATTACCAATAACTTATCGCTTAATAAAATTTATTATATGCCTAACAATCAATACTTTATCATTTCCATTTAATAGTATTTTTCCCTCTGCGAAACTTTGTGCTTCTCCGCGCAACTCTTTGTAATAGCCCTGCCTCGCCGGCAGGCGGGTATTTCACAAAGTTACTCAAAGAAGACGCAGAGAGACGCAAAGAAAATATATTATACAAGACATTGTTTTTCAATCAATTTAAGATGTTTATTTTAGTGCGAAACTTCAGTTAAATTTATTCCACTTGAACTTCAATCCTAAGGATATTGACCTTCCCATCACTGAGATTATTGATGATGTGAGGGAGAAACTGAGCACTGAAAATACGCTGATCGTTAATGCATCAACCGGTGCCGGCAAAAGCACCATTCTACCCTTAGCCCTTCTCGACCAGCCCATGTTTCAAGGGAAAAAGATACTCATGCTGGAGCCCAGAAGGCTGGCCGCACGAACGATTGCTGTCCGTATGGCGGATTTATTGGGCGAGCAGGTCGGGGAAACCGTGGGCTACCGCATTCGCTTTGACAACAGGGTAAGTGACAAGACCAAAATAGAAGTCCTCACCGAGGGCATTTTGACCCGAATGATCCATAGCGACAATGCCTTGGAAGAGGTTGGCATTGTAATATTTGATGAGTTTCATGAACGCAGCATCCACGCTGATGTGGCCCTGGCCTTATGTAGGGAAGCACAGCAAATATTGCGTCCCGACCTCAGGATTATGATTATGTCTGCCACGCTGGACATGCCCCAGCTTACTGAGCTGCTCAAAGCGCCGGTGGCCTCATGCGAGGGAAGGCAATACCCGGTAACCATCCATTATACTGGGCAACAAGATGAATGGATGCTTCCGGAGTTGACCGCTCAAACGGTAAAGAAGGCTGTAAAAGAAAATAAGGAAGGCGATGTGTTGGTTTTTCTTCCCGGTATGGGGGAAATAAAAAAATGCGAAGCGTTGCTGAGCAAGTCTTTACATGATTTTTCCATTCATCCACTTTATGGTCAACTCCCACAGGGGAAACAATTCGCGGCCATTTTTCCCAATAAGCATGGAAAGAGGAAGATCGTGTTGGCAACCTCTATTGCCGAAACAAGCCTTACCATTGAAGGGGTCACCATTGTGGTGGATTGTGGCTTTGGACGGACATCAAAGTTTGATCCCAAATCCGGTCTATCCAGGCTCGAAACCTCCCTAATCACAAAAGATTCTGCAGATCAGCGAGCAGGTAGAGCAGGGAGATTGAGCCCCGGGGTATGCTACAGGATGTGGTCAAAAGCAACCCATGACCGCCTGGAAGCACATCGGACCCCGGAAATATTGGAAGCCGATTTAGCATCGCTGGTTTTGGACATGGCCAAGTGGGGAATCATTGATGTAAAACAGTTGACATGGCTGTCTCCTCCTCCCCGGAGTACGGTATCGCAGGCCAGTGAGACCCTGCATCAGCTCCATGCCCTGGAACATGGCAAAATAACTGCCCACGGAAAAAAAATACATGAGTTGCCTTGTCACCCGCGCATTGCGCATATGCTGCTCATGGCTAAGGAAGACGGATTATTGGATCTTGCGACGGACATTGCGCCGCTGCTGGAGGAACGAGATCCCTTGCAACGAGAGGCGGGGATAGATATTAACGATCGCATTGAAGCGTTGCGAAGATATAGATCCGGGGGAGTTAAAAATCCGCAGTTTAAACGAATAGAGAAAATTGCTGCTTCCTACCGCAAGCTATTTGATATCGCAGCACATAATGATCCTATAGATCCATACGAAACCGGCGTATTGCTGGCTCAGGCTTATCCGGAACGGATTGCATTTGCCCGGCCGGGGAACAATGCGCAATTTCAAATGTCGAATGGCAAATATGCTATGGCGGGGCATCAGGATGACCTGGCACACGAACCCTGGCTGGCCGTGGCTCATGTTGATGGCCGGGGAGGAATGGGCAAAATATTTATGGCTTCTCCCCTCAATCCAAAGGATTTGACACCGCTTGTCAAAGAGCAGGAAATCATCACCTGGGATACCCGAAAAGGTGGCTTGATCGCATCGCGGGATTTAAGGATCGGGAGCATTATACTAAAATCCACCCCTCTGTCGTCCCCGGATGAATCTCAACGTATCACGGCAATATCTGAAGCCATCAAAAAGGAAGGTGAGCAGCTACTCAATTTTGATGAAGAGGTGACCCAATGGCAAAACCGGGTAATGAGTTTACGGAGATGGAACCTCCGGGACGGCTGGCCGGATGTGAGCACATCTACCCTACTGATGACCAATTTTGAATGGCTATCGGGTTATTTGGGCCAAATCAAGAAACCCGAGGAGCTTAAGAAAATCGACCTGGTGAAGGTGCTGCATCATCATCTCGATTGGGAAAAACAACAAGCACTTAATGCGTTGGCGCCATTGAAAATTATGGTGCCAAGTGGATCGAATATCAAGCTTAGCTATTCTTCAAATGGAGCGCCTCCTGTGCTGGCAGTACGCTTGCAGGAAGTATTTGGCATGGACACCACCCCAGCCATCAACAAGGGGAAAACACCGGTATTAATGCACTTACTTTCTCCGGGTTTCAAGCCTGTCCAAATTACTGCTGATCTAAAAAGCTTTTGGAACAACGCCTATTTTGAGGTAAAAAAAGAATTGAAAAGAAGATATCCGAAACACGAATGGCCGGATGACCCATGCAAAGCAATTGCAATCCGGGGAGTGAAAAGGAAAAAATATTTACATTAATGCTGAGTATTATGATTTATACATTAACGCTAAGGAAACAATATTTCTCATTCTAAATCTGCAATTATGACATTCATGTTGCAAACTGCAGCCTTACACCAAATCACATATATTGTTACAGTAACTGCAACAGAACAATTTTTTTATTGCTCATTTCATTTGAATACATCTGTTTTATTGAAAATAACATATTGAATCCAATATTAAATAATGTGACAAAAAGTCCATTGTTATGGATAAAATCGCTATCTTTGCCAATTGTACAAAAGCTCAAATGATAACATTATTGTGCTTTTGCTGGTTCAATTAAATACTGGATTTTACGACATCATTTTCATTTCTAAAATGATGCTGCTATTGAAAAATCCATCATTCACATTTAAATAAGCAAATATGGCAAGGCCTGTAACGAGAGAAGTAAAATTAAAAACTGGTTTTTACATTGAGGTACGTCGAAGAGGCGAAAACAGAGGCATCAAGATCTGGCATGAATCGCCTAATCAAATGAATATGGCTATGAGAAGATATGAACCCATGTATGACGTACATATTATTGGTGAAGTAAAAAATGGCAAAATACTTAGTAAAATTAAAAAAAAGTAGTTAACCAATAAAATCAACCTGTTTTCTGCGATATCATTTTCAATGACAAACAGCAGCGAACAAAAACAAGAATTTCAAAATTTGCAAAATGGCAACTATCTGAAGTTGCACGAAAACCAAATGCCTGGCGCAACACATGCCTTGTATTTGGTTTTTTTGTGGCCTGCACACACCTTCCCAATAAAATGTATTTTTTGCAAATCCATGATTTTTTAAGGTAATTTGTTCTTTAGTAAATAAGTCTTTCTATTTTTTAGATTTAAGTATGACTGTAGAATTCCTGAAAAATCTCCTTAGGACATCTGGAGAAATATTGAAACAAGGCTTTGGCTCCATTTCAAAATACGAAACCAAGCAAGACCAAAGCAATATCGTAACCGAATACGATTTCAAATCCGAAAAAGAAATTACCAGGTTAATTCAGTTAAGCTATCCTGATCACAACATACTCGGAGAAGAAGATGGGTTCAGCAATAAGGGAAGCGAATACACGTGGATCATTGACCCCCTGGATGGCACATCAAATTATGCTGCAGGCATTCCCTGGTTTGGAGTGTTAATAGCGCTATTGAAAAACGATCAGCCCATGCTTTCCGGTGCTTTTCTCCCCATAAGCGATGAACTGTATTATGCCACAAAAGGTGGTGGTGCCTTTAAAAATGACCAAAAAATCCAGGTCAGCGGTGAGCGCAATCTGAGAAATATATTATGCTGTTACTCGCTTGATTTTTCAGAAGATCCGTCAAGAACCGAGCAAGAAGTCCATATAATAAAAAGGCTGGTTCAAAGCTGCCGAAACATGCGTTCTACAAATAGCCTGGTAGATTTTTGTTTTACAGCCGAAGGGAAATTGGGCGCCGCCATCAATCAAACCATGAAGGTATGGGACATTGCAGCTACACAATTAATCCTGGAAGAAGCCGGAGCGGTCGTCACAGATATTGACGGAAATCAAATTGTTTACGATTTGTCTGATCATTCCATAAATCAAAATTTTTCCGCCATTGCAGCAAGTCCAGTACTTCATGAAAAAATTCGCGCCCTAATTAATCAGGCTTCATAGTGGGGATTTTTCCACTAATATGATAGCCAGGTAATTTTGATTTAAAGACTTTTACTGGGGTGTGCGATAAAATGCGGATTTGCTTTTATTGAATTACCAGCCCGTGGGCACTTTACGCTTAGAAAGGAGGGCTTTAGCAAAAAAAAATGGGGCTAAATTTAGGACTAAAGCCACTTTGGAATATTTTATTTTCCACGGGCTAAAGCACCGTGGCAACTCATATAGATTTTCGGCAAAATCTGCAAATTGTCGTACACCTCTTTTATTGTGAAATTATTCAAATTGCGGAGACCAAGGGATATATGATCCTTTAATCGCCCATTCCACGCTTGAAGTAAGGAAATATTTTGTTTTCACCTTTCACCTTTCACCTTTCACCTTTTACCTTTTCACCTTTCACCTTTCACCTTTCACCTTTTCACCTTTCACCTTTCACCTTTCACCTTTCACTTCACCTTCACATCGCCCAACTGCTCAATTTTAAACCTGTCGAGAAGGGCTGATGTGTGTTCCTGCTTCATGATCTGCTCGATTCGCTCAACAATCTCAGGATTTTCAGATGCTACATTTTGTTGCTCGGTAGGATCATTTTCAAGATTGTACAGTTCTATTTCCAGGTTGTCTTTAAATATATTTTTTCGTATTGCTTTCCAGTCTCCAATACGTACAGCCTGCTGGCCAGTATAGGATGGGAATTCCCAGTACAAAAATTCATGTTTTTTTTGATTTTTCTGATTTAACAATTCCGGCAAAAAGCTAATGCCATCCGTATTATCAGGAGCTTGTACACCT
>JAUUZS010000388.1 GCA_030589835.1 Cyclobacteriaceae bacterium | reverse complement strand
TTTTTGTGAGCGTTTTTCCATTTATTTCTGACTTTGAAAAAGCTGGTGTAAGTGATTTTTTGATGAACTCATACACCTTGATTGGCGTTTCTGTTTTATTGTCATTCATGATGGTGTCAGACATCAAATTGATGTCGCTTAAGTTCAAAGATTTTTCGATCAGCGCCAATTGGCCACGGTTTTTACTTATTATAATTTCAATAATTCTAATCGTAATTTTTAAGATAATTGCACTGCCATTTATAATAATATTGTACGTTGTCTTGTCTATTGCACTAAATATTGCAGAATAATCGTTATCTTTGTGATCAGATAAGCCGATCCTTGAAAATCGAAATTCAATAATCAAGTTACTTTTGGACTCGTTATATTATTTATAATAATCTAATTTGAATTGAGATTACTGGCTTCCATATCCAAATCAGCCCTTTTTTATATTATGGCGCTGCTTTTATTTTCATCTGAAACGATGAAGATCAACAGTACTATGGTTAAAATTTCAGTGCCATGGATCGTAGAAAATACGCATTTACTTTCTATTGATGGAGCAATCTATCCGGATGAATTGAATGGCTTGCCCTTAATCTCCAAAGCTTTAGATCAAGCGAATATTTCAGGTTTTGTGGTTTCTAACATCAGAAGAACAGAAGTTTCTCAAACCATAAGCGAAAAACTAAATATAACATTCCCGGCTAACGCAACACTTGTATCACTCAAAAGACTGAAGGAAAGGGGAAATGAGCGTGTCTTCCTGGATATTTTCCCCATACAATTTGATTCTATTTCCGGAAAGTACTTTCAGGTTAACTATCTGGAAGTAGAATTTACGACATCCACAAATAGGCAATTAGCATCAAATTTAAGGACTGGAGAAAATACCGGAAATTCAGTGTTAGCTACCGGAGATTGGTACAAGATCCCCATCATGGAAACTGGGGTTTATAAAATAGATTATGATTTTTTGAATAATTCCGGAATCAACGTGACAGGAATTAACCCTAAAAATATTAAAATTCATGGAAATGGAGGAGGAATGCTTCCCCAACAAAACAGTGAGGAACGCCCTGTTGATTTAATTGAAAATGCAATACTAGTTGTTGGTGAATCAGATGGGAAGTTTGATAAGGAGGATTTTATTTTATTCTATGGCGAGGATGCTGATTACCATAAATTTGATGCGACTGGTGAGCTGAACTATCAAAAAAATTATTATTCGGATACCAGTTATTACTTTTTGACAATTTCTGACGAGGAAGGATTACGTATTGCTGAAAGGGAAAACCTGGGCGCTGATCAACCGAAAATACAATATTTTGACGATTTTATAATTTATGAAAAAGATGAATACAACATTATAAACTCTGGAAGGGAATGGTATGGAGAAAAGTTTGATTTTACGCTCACTTATGATTTTAAATTTGATTTTACTGACCTTATACCTGATACAGAGCTAAGCGTAACCTCGGCGGTGATGGGGCAAACCTATGAGCAGGCATCATTAGATTTATCTGTAAATGGGCAACATATCGGGCAGCAAACAATCAATGCCATTGTTGAAGGTTCTTACCTGGCCAAAGGCTCGAACCAGATTGATGAGTTTATTATAAATACTTCATCTATACCTTCTTCAGAAGAATTTATTTTGCGCTTATCCTTCAACCCGGCAGGTTCCGGAAAGTCCAGGGCCAATCTCAATTATCTGACAGTCGTTGCAAAACGGAAGTTAAAACTCTTTAATAGTCAAACCAGGTTCAGGTCGCTCGAAAGCACTCAGAACGCCATATCAACTTTTGATATTGAAGGAGGAAGTACGGCATTTCAGGTTTGGGATGTCACGGAACCGTTTAGTCCGTACAGCCAAAAATTTGCTACAAATGGAGGTGACGCTTCTTTTGGCACATTTAGTGCAGAGCTGAGAGAGTTCATTATTTTCAAGGATGAGGATTACTTATTACCTGAAAAAGCTGTTAAAATTCTTAACCAGGATTTACAAGCATCTACTGTCATTGACTTGTTGATTGTCACCTATCCGGATTTTAAAAGTGAGGCAGACCGTTTAGCTGAGTTGAGAAGAAACCACGATGGACTTAGGGTGTTGGTGGTTACTACCCATGAGATTTATAATGAATTCTCGTCTGGGAAACAGGATGTCTCTGCCATTCGTGATTTCATCAAATACATATATGAAATGGGTGATGTTGACAATAAACTTCAAAACGTGCTGTTATTTGGTAAAGGGTCGTTCGATTATAAAGACAGAATAGAAAATAACACCAATTTTGTCCCGATTTATTCCTCTAGAAATTCCCTGCATCCAATAAATAGTTACTCATCCGATGATTATTATGGATTTCTTGATGATAATGAAGGTGAGTGGGTCGAGTCGTATTCTGGAGATCATTTGATGGATGTAGGAATTGGAAGGCTGCCTGTGAAATCGTTGGACGAGGCGAAAATAGTGGTGGATAAATTGATCAACTATGCTACTAATGCTGCTACTTTTGGCCAATGGCGCAATGAATTAATTTTTATTGCTGACGACGGAGATGGTAATTTGCATCAAAGAGATGCTGATAGGTTGGCTAATTTGGTGGATACTTCATACACTCAATTTAATGTAAATAAAATATATGTAGATGCCTATGAGCAAATTGAATCTTCTATTGGCGAAACTGCTCCTGGGGTAAATGAGGAAATTGAGCGATCTATTGATAAGGGTGCATTGATATTCAATTTTACTGGCCATGGATCTGCAACACGATGGACTTCAGAAACTATCCTGAATATTTCTTCCGTTAGTGAATTTGAAAATAAGGACCGTCTTCCGCTCTTTGTAACTGCAACATGCGAGTTTGGGAGGCACGACAATCCAAAGGCAATTTCCGGGGCAGAATATACATTGTTAAACCCAATTGGCGGGGCTATAGGATTGCTAACTACCGCAAGGCCTGTATTTTCAAGCACTAATTTTATTCTCAATAAAGCCTTTTATTATAATGTGTTTGAGAAAAAAGAAGGAAAATATGCATCTCTTGGTGAAATATTCAGGAGAACAAAAAATCAATCGCTAAATGGGAGTGTAAACCGAAATTTTTCATTGCTGGCCGACCCATCGATGACACTGGCCTATGCCAAAGATGACATCATCCTAACCGCTGATGAAGGGGCATATCAACCTGGAGATACCTTGAGCGCCTTGAGCACCGTCAGAATGAGCGGGCAGGTATTGGATGATGACGGTTTGGTGAATTCTGGATTCAATGGCAGTTTGATTGCAAAAGTATTTGACAAGCCCAGTGAGATTGAAACATTTGGTCATGAAGATGTGCCAATGAAATTTTTAGTACGGGACAACATCCTTTTCAATGGAGAAGTAAGTGTGAGCAATGGTGAATTTGATATTGAGTTCATTGTGCCTAAAAATATTACCTTTGATTTTGAAACTGGCAAAGTGAGCATGTATGCTTTGGATAAATCACAAAAACTAGATGCTTCAGGGTCAAACATTGAATTTGTGGTGGGCGGAGAAAATGAAGATTACTTAGTTGATAACACACCTCCAGAGATAGAATTGTTTATAAACGACACCAGTTTTGTGCATAGGGGTATCACAGGTCCTGATATTTTATTGCTTGGTAAATTGAGTGATGAAAGCGGAATAAGCATTTCTAAATCAGCTCAGGGATATGAACTCACAGCTATGATAGATGGCAATGAAGAAGGAATAATATTAAATGAGTATTATATTAGCAAAATAGATACGTATAAAGAAGGATGGGTTACTTATCCATTTAAAGACTTATCAATTGGTACCCATAAAATTCGCTTAAAAGCCTGGGATGTACATAACAATTTTAATGAGGCTGAAGTTGAGTTTTTAGTGGTTGAAGATGCTTACCTTGCCATTGAAAAGTTGATGAATTTCCCAAATCCTTTTAGTGATTATACTCAATTTAGTTTTGAGCACAACAGGGCTGGGGATGACCTTGAGATTATAATAGACATTTATTCGACGCAGGGGAAGCTTGTAAAACAGTTTAGTTATATAAAGGAGAACAGTGAATCCCGGATTTCAGATTTGGTCTGGGATGTAAGGGAGAGTAATGGAGCTAATATATCGAGTGGGATATATATTTTCAAGCTATCTATTCGTTCTTTGAACGATGGTAGTAAAAAACAAGCAAATCAAAAGCTGGTAATAATTAATTAATTATATTTAAACGAATTATCTTTTTAATTAATGAAAGTCAAAATAATTCTTATTTCTTGTGCGCTTTTTGCCGGAATTTCATCCATGCAGGCACAAGTAAATGTCGCCGGACAAGATACATCAAGAAGGGTAATAACAACAGCCGTTCCTTTTTTATTAATAGCCACGGATGCAAGGGCAGGCGGAATGGGAGACGTTGGAGTTGCAACATCCCCGGATGCCAATTCTACACATTGGAATATTGCCAAACTGGCATATATAGAAAATGACATAGGATTTAGTTTGTCTTATACTCCATGGCTGGGTAAAATCATCGATGATATGAGTTTGTCTTATCTCACAGGCTATTACAAAATTAACAAAGAGCAGGCTGTGGGATTATCCTTAAGCTATTTTGATTTGGGTGATATCCAATTTACCGATGAATATGGCGAGGCGCTTCAAAATTTTAATCCGAGGGAATTTTCATTTTCAGGGTCGTATTCCAGGTTATTATCAGAAAATATGAGTCTTGGGGTTACCCTAAAATATATACGATCTAACCTGACCGGCAATGTGTTTTCCAGTACAAATGATGGACAGGCGG
>JAUUZS010000461.1 GCA_030589835.1 Cyclobacteriaceae bacterium | reverse complement strand
CTTAAAGAAACCCCCACAGATTGTTCTTTGTTGATTTTGTAATACCCGGAAAGGTATGATAAACTCATATCGTTGATGATTTTGGCAAGCCACGGGGTATAGGACAAGCTAAACCCCATTTCATCTTTGATAAGGGCAAGTTTGGCAATATTCCAATGTGTTGAATTTGCATCAGGAGTTGTTGCAACACCGGCGTCACCCATGGCACCGGCACGGGCATCCGGGGCGATCAATAAGAACGGAACAGCGGTAGTGATTACTCTTCTTGAGGTATCTTGTCCGGCGACATTTACCTGTGCATGTACCACAGAGCTCACCGCAAATAGTGAGCTTATGAATAATACTATTGTTAATTTCATCAATTGAAAAAGATAATGCGATTTAAATATAATTAATTAATTATTACTAGCTTTTGATTTGCTTGTTTTTTACTTCCATCGATCAAAGAACGAATAGAAAGTCTGAATATATATACTCCACTTAACAATTTACTTCCATTTTGCTCTTTCCCATCCCATATCAAATCCGATATACGGGAAGCGCTGTTTTCCCGTATGGCAGAAAATTGTTTGATCAGTTTTCCTTGAGCCGAATAAATATCGATGCTGATTTCCAAATCATCGCCGGCACGGTTATGCTCAAAACTAAACCTGGTAAAATCGCCAAAAGGATTCGGGAAGTTCATCAGTTTTTCAATAGCAAGTTTAGTGTTTTCTACTACCAAAAAATCAATCTCAGCTTCATTGGCATTATTATGTACATCCCAGGCTTTTAGTCTGATTTTATGGGCACCAATTGATAATTCTTTGAAAGGATAGGTAACCCATCCTTCTTTATAGGTATCGATGGCACTAATATAAAAAGCATTTACCGGCATTTCTTCACCATCATCCAATATGGCAGTCATTTCCTGTCCTGAGTCAGAATTAGAAAGACTGATGCCACTGTCATCACTGAGCTTTCCCACCAATATTATGTCCGGTCCGGTTATTCCTCCGGCAACAAAACTGGTGTCGTTGATGAATAACTCGATTTGAGGAGGCAAATTATCCAATTCATACTCCTCGCTTTCACCACCAATTACAAATTCTATTGAAGAACCTGCAGCATCCAATCCTTGCAATTCGTCAAGTGCATACATACTTACTTTCCCCTTTTCAAAATCGTAGGTGATGTTTTTTGGTACAATAAATTCAATATCAAATTCACCGGCTTTCACACTTACTTCTCCGCTAAAAATAATATTGTCGCGTACTAAGAACTTCATCACAGGATTATTGTTTCCAAATGTATTTACCTCGCTTGGTTGATCAAACACTTTTGCTATTAACTTTCCATTGAAACTTGAATTGATCTGACCATCCACACTCAGCACCTGCCCCTTCAGAATTACCTTATTTAAGGCCTTCAGGGTGTCACCCGGTTGATAGGAATTTTCGTCTACAATCAATGAAATGTCATTTTCGGCATAAGAAAGTGTCATCGAAGGATCGGCCAGCAGCGAAAAATTTCGGTTTACCGTGCCTTCCAAAGATTGATTTTTTGTTTTTCTGAATATCTCCCCTATAGATTGGTATTTTCCTGCTTCCTTTATGAATACATTTTTGTAAAACGCCTGGTTCAAGGTAAAATTTGTTGAAGAAAAAACAGGCCTGGCCGTGGTGAGCAACCCGATTGCCCCACCCAGTGGGTTTAGCAATAGGTACTCTGCCCCGGAAATTGCCATCGGGTTGTCATGCCTACCAAACTCGCAGGTAGCGGTTACGAAAAGGGGTAGTCGGTGTGTATTTTCAAATTCACTTATTGATGAGATGTTCAGGATGGTTTCTGCAGCCCACCGTGTCATTGATCCGTGGCCAGTATAGTTAAATATTAAACCCCCTTTATCCAATGACCGCTCAATTTCATCATTGACATCCGGCGCAATTTCCCCTATAGAACTTTCAATCTGCTCAAAAGCATCTACATATATTTTATTTACATTAAAATTTGTAAAAGAGGTATCAACCAAAACTGTTAACCTGTCAGCATCTCTTTGATGCAAATTCCCATCCCCGTCATCGGCGATAAAGACCAGCTCATTGCGCCATTGGCCAAAAGTTGTTTTGTCAGTAGCATAGTCAATGAGTTTGTCCACCACTATTTTGGCATCCTCAAGCGATTTTATAGGTAGCCTTCCTACCCCGATATCCATTAGTTGATCTCCTGAATACGATTCTTCCCATTCGCCTTCTGCCTCATCAAGAAAGCCATAATAGTCGTCAGAGGAATAGCTGTTTATGGGATGCAGCGAATTTCTGGAGGTATAAATCGGCACAAAATTGGTGTTATCGTTTATGATGTCCTTATAATCAAAGGATCCTTTTCCAAATAGCAACACATTTTGAAGGGATTGGCCTCCCTCACCAAGATCATATACATATTTTATAAAATCACGAATGGCGGTCACGTCTTGCTTCCCGGAAGAAAACTCATTATAAATCTCATCTATGGTGACCACCAATACCTTTAGTCCGTCATGGTTTCTTCTCAATTCGGCCAACCTGTCGGCCTGGGGTTTAAATCCCGGATAGGTAACGATCAGAAAGTCAACATTGGGAGCTCCATGCAAATTCTGATTGGTGATTTTCACCGCCTTTTCAGGAATAAAAAATTCCTGATCGGTAAATAAAATAAATTCCCTCAATTCAGCACTAAATGCACCAAAGGTGGCCGTGTTTTGGCTTGTCGAAAATTTTTGATTGTATGGCTTAAGTGGCTCTGTCACATCCCAAATCTGAAATGCTGAACTTCCATCTTCAATTTCATAAGTAGAAATCGCATTTTGCGTGCTTTCCAGAGACCGGAAACTCATTTGATTTCCATAGTGCTTTAATTTCCGTACGCCAAGTATCGTCAGGTAATTCAGGTTTGCTTTCGACTTCACCGATCCGACAGGATTAAAGGATAATCGTATCGTGATTTCCTGTGCAGGTGGCACCGATGAAGTATTTATGGTAAAGGTTTCTAATTGATCGGAGCCTTTAGCCAGATAGGAGCCTTCGACTATCGCATTTATCCTCTGTTGCCCAAGGGTTTGTCCATTGACATACAAATCCAATGATGCCTCCTCATAGGTCTGGCCCATTACTGCGGTGCTTACTTTCAACTCTGTATCAGGCAGGAGGTCCGGAAAATCGAATGTTAAATCGTAAGTAAGTGTGAAATCAAATCTTTCTCCATACCATTGGCGCCCTGAATTGATGATGTTATTTTCATCCTTTTCATAGTTGATGTAATCATCAAAACTATTGATTATTGGATGTGTCGATCCAAGATTTTCTTTTTCTGTTATGCGCAATCCATCTGAATCAGAAATAGTTAAGTAATAAAAACACGTATCCGAATAGAAATTCTTTTTATAGATCAGCTCGCCATTGCCCATTAATTTTTGTTCATCGGAATCCTGGCCATAAAACAAAATATAGTCTTCCGGATCAAACTTTTCGTCAGCCTGGCCGGAAACTAGGATAGCATTTTCCATTAAGTCAGTCGGGCGGTCCTCACTTATACGTTGCGGAAGCATCCCTCCGCCATTTCCATGAAGCTTGATTTTTTTAGGATTAATCGAAGACACGTTGATTCCTGCATCTTTCAGAAAGTCGTAATCCAGCTTGTAAATTCCCTTTTCTGTTACAGGTATTTTGTACCAATCTCCGGCGGCCAAAACCGAATTGCCCGTAAATTCCCCCGTTCTCAAATTCGATCCTTTAGTCTTGTGTGGGGCTGTTATCAATTCAATTTCCAGATAATCAACTTTAAAATATTTGCCGGAAATAGAATCATATTCAATCGGAAATATTTCCAGAAATGAGACTTCATTTCTTTTTTCCATCAGTTTTTTAAGAGAAACCAGGTTGGATTTTTTTGGAAATATCAAATCGAGTTTATCGCTTAACGATTCAGAAAATGCCGTTTTCTGAATGCCGGAAATGATAATATCTGAAATTGATGTCTCTTCCAGCGGAATAGTAATTATTGGCAATCCATGATATTCTTCGGGATATATCGCCCCTTCGACAGAAAAACTATGTGCAATAGAGCTATTCCAGGAAATAGGAATTTTACGCATATCTATATTGGTTT
>JAUUZS010000535.1 GCA_030589835.1 Cyclobacteriaceae bacterium | reverse complement strand
GAGTAATTTTTACTTTATTGAATCCGATGTCTGCCGGTTTGATGCCGCACACCGAGCTGAGCAAAAAATAAGCTGGGTGGGCACTCCATGCGTGGCAGTCAGACCGGTCATGTGAGGCAAAGCCGGTTTCACCACAGGTGGTCAACCCCCGGTCGATGAATTCGTACCAAAAATCTAGGTGGTTCAGGAACAGCTCTTCGTTTCCGGTTTTTTGCATGGCTTTGAACAGAAAATAGGAGAAATATGAGCTTGCCATTTCATCGAACTTTTCATAACTCAAAACCCGCTTTAGTAGCGCATTCTGATCCTTAACAGGAATTACATCACAAAGGATTGCCAGAATATTGGTATGCTGAGAATAGATTTCCTGATCGGAATAATCTTTGAAAAGTTGCTTTTCTTCATCCCAACAACTCGCATAAACTGCTTCTTTTATTCCCTTTGCAATGGTCTCCCATTTAAGTGCTTTATCATCTTCTCCAATTTGCCTATAGAGCCGGGCAGCACAATCCATGGTATGCGAAAAATTCAGCGTAAGCAAAACGGATTGCTTCATTTCCCTTTTATCATTTGCTCGAGGAATATTGCCTTTAGTAATGCTCCAGTCCATAAAGTTTCTATTATTTACCGTGCCGATCAGGCCGGTTTTTTCGTCGAGATTGCGCTCGAAAAAGCCAAGTACGCGTTCAATATTATCGACAAACTGCATCGCATATTCGGCGTCTCCGCGCATCAGATAATAATCGTACAAACTCTGAACCCATGCCAGTGACCAGGATCCCATATCGTATGTAAATCTGGAAGGATAAGCCGATTTGAATAATCCGGTCTCACTGTTTTCGGATTGTGGGTACAGCCGCATCACTTCTCTGAACAATCGGTCATCGGTGGTATTATAAGATGAAATCGCCCCGATGGGCCTGTTGTCACCTCCGTAGCTCAGTTGTTCGTAAAAAGGTGTATCATAATAGGTTTCGCCAGAGCACATTCTTAGGGTTCGCAAACTCATATCAAAGATCTCATTCAAACGATTGTTATCGCTTTTGAAGGTGGACATTTCCCGATAGGGATATCCGGAATATTCGGTAGTGTGAGACAGAATGGTCAGGGGTTCATCTTTGGTATCAATGACCAGTTGTACATATCGGAAAGTACGTTTCCAGAGTGGCCGATAGGTTCGATTTTCTCCATCAGGAAGAAAAATATCCCAGACGCCATTCATGGTGACATTTTCGACTGAATCCCGATGCCCTTTCAGGTGTACTTTCTCATAAAGCGCTTCGGCGTATTTTACCTTTATAGCACTTCCTGCACCACCATCTACAGCTAGTTCGGGATAGCCCATAGTAAATATTTCGTAATCGATAAGTATGCTTGCCTGGGTATTGGCACGGATATGTATCGGTTTATCGCCCTTCCATGGGCCCACTTTGAGGTCTGTGCCATCTACTTTGCGTATAACAACGGGCTTTACCTGATGATTGTCCATGAAGGCGATATTTCGTGGCACCAGGTTCCATGGCGCTTTGCCCTCAAATTCAAGTTGCTCTGCCTGTTTCCAGTTGGAATCATCAAATCCGGCATTTTCCCAGCCCCACGGATGGCGATTGCCATCCACTTTATCACCGGGGCCACATGCATAAAAACCATAAAACCACCGTTCCTTAAAAAGCAATTCGTAGTAGGAAATAGCTTGGTAAGCAGGATTCTTAAGTACTTTCCATTCTGTATTGGTATTTACTTGATTAAATGCCTCGTTTTCCGCTTTCAAAAAAAATGCTGATTGCACAGAAATAAAGGCCAGAGGTTTGTCTTTACCTCCATTATAGACCAAGGCGGCCAGTTGATTTTTGCCTTCGTGTAAAAATGGAGCTATATCGATCACATCGTATTTATAGGTAAGCAAGTCGCCCTTGGCAGGTCCATAACAAACCCGCTCGCCATTGACAAATAGATTATAGCGGTTATCAGCCGAAATATTTATAATGAGGCTTTTCGGCACCTCCTCCAAAAGAAAAGCCTTACGAAAGTGGTACACTCCATATTGTGTAATATTGGCGGAAGGATATGTAATCCATGGCGCCTCATAGTTGGTCTGTGCCTGGCTCCAGAATTGGGCAATCAGCACCAATAAAATGGTAATGTTGATTTTTTTCATATTTATATCGATCAAATTTTTATTTAGAAGTTTGGTATCCTATGGAGATATCACAAGTAGCTTTTTAATTTCATTTCAAATTCCTATTACAAAATCCGGATTTAGGCACTTTATATATCAATGAAAATTTTTTCGGTTTTAATCGTTTTACTTCCGTTGATTAAATTTATGATATACATACCATTTGAAAGCTTTAAATCATATTGTTCCTTTCCTGCTTGAAATTTCCTTAAGACCTTGCCTGACAAGTCCAATATTTCAATTTCCGTAAACAATTGTTCTTTGGATGAAGATTCGATATTTAATATTCCATTATTGGGATTAGGATATAACTTGATGTCGTTGACATCATCTTTCAATCCTAAAACTATTGTTGATGGCCTGGTATCTGCTATGATATACATGCCATTTTTAGGGATCATGAGTTCTTTCAAATTGCTTGTATCGTCTGTTTTTACCCAAACCTCTCTTGCCTCATATCCATTCATGTCCAGCGCCCAGGCAGATTGTATATGGGCATTATTAATGACGACCGACAATTCACTGTTTACAGCCTGCCATGGCATTTCACCTACATTATTGATTATAAACCCATCGACAGCATCATCTCCCAATTGAAAAGTACTTGCTTCCTCACTCCAATTTGTTGGCCTGAAAACCGTGCCTACCTGAATCAGGATTTTTTCAGACTCATTTATTGGCTTATCATCCATGGCCACCACATTGACCACCACATAATCATTGGTCGTTTTTATGGTAACATCCGTTAATGAAAAAGAACCGTTACCTCCTGGGAATCCGCAGAATCCTTTTGCAGCAGGAGCATCCAATAAACAAATCCCTTTATCATAATCCCAGCTTAATTCATCAGTTATACTCCCGATTTTTTTGTTTGTGAGATCAAGCATGTTACCGAGATCCGGAGAAACATATGTGGTTGATGGGTCTCCATCATATTT
>JAUUZS010000492.1 GCA_030589835.1 Cyclobacteriaceae bacterium | reverse complement strand
TTCTTGTGTATCCCACCGCCAGAAATAGCGCTCCCTGTTTAAGGAATTCTTTAAAAAATCAGGATGCTTTGCATATATTCCAGGGTCAGACAATTTTGGCAGGGGCATCTCTATATCTTCATACATATGTCCCACCGCCTTTGGATACGGATAGTGCCCCTCGTTTCCCGGGGTTTTATTCTGATCGACAGCGTGCACGGCGTTGAAGCTAACAGAAAGGCAAAATGGCATTTCTGCAGTCTGCATATTCATGAATTCTACTGCCTGATCGCCTTTAATTTCTGCCGAGTGCCTTCTGCTGCCATCGGGGAGTGAATCAAAATAAGGAGCATTCTGAGGCGACAAGCGGTAATAATCAAACATCTTACTGAGCATGCTGTCTTGTTGCTCAAGCCGAACACCAAACTTACCGACAAAGCCTGTATTATAACCTTCTTCTTTTAGCAGGTAGGGATACGTTTTGGTAACAAAGTCCATCCTGATCGGTGCTTTTCCAAATGTGTACTGGTGTTTGCTTTCGTACAAGCCGGTTAAAATGGAAGCCCGGCTTGCCGCACATATTGAAGTGGTGACAAAAGCATTGGTAAAACGAAAGCCCTCATCAGCCAGCTTGTCGACGGTCGGCGTTTGAACAATTGGATGACCGGCACAAGAGAGCATATCATTGCGTTGATCGTCAACAAGAAAAAACAGGATATTTGGTTTCGACTCAACGGCATCTCCATCGAAGATTTGACAGCCAATAAAAAGTGCTGTAATTACAAGCAGATAAATCAATGTTGCCAGTATAGATCTCATAGTTCCCATTTTATATTTTTGATGACACAATGATCTGGTAATCCCCTTCATCCAAATGAAAATTGCCCGATTGCAATCCTTTTACTTTTTCAGGGATGAAGGTATGATCGGCCCCCTTTATGGTAATTACCTGGGCCTGGCTGTGTGGCAAAATAATCTGCGCACTACTTCCTTCAGGAATACTCATTTCAAATTGACAACTACCATTTATTTCCTTTTTCCAGTTGGAAACAATTTTACCAAATGGAGAGCGATAGCTACAATTTACAAATTCAAGGCCTTCCGGAGTTGATGGAGCCAGGATAAATTCTTTAAATCCCGGACTTTCCGGAAGGGGACGAATTCCGCCTAACCAACGGTAATACCATTCCGTTACTGTGCCGAACATAGGATGACAATTGGAGTAGGTATTGTCGCTCTCTTTCCAGGTCTCCCAAATCGTTGTTGCCCCTTGATCGATCATGTAGCCCCACCCAGGGTAGGTGGTATTATTTACAATATCAAAAACCGTGTCTGATGATATATATTTTGAAAGTGATTCAAGGGCATACTTGGTGCCAAATATACCTGTATTGAAATGTCCTGAAGGGCCGTGCTGAATTGCCCTTAACAATGAGTCTTTTGCAGCCCCCATTTCATCGGTAGGGATAATCCCGTGATAAAGCAAGGTGGCAAACAGCGTCTGCCTGTTGATCTTTTCCTGCACTGCCTGATCCCAAAATTCCGCTTTAACCAGTTCCTTCAATTTCACAGCCAACTGATTATACTTTTTTTCATTTTCTAGGTCACCCATCACGGCGGCAAAGGTTTCCATGATGCGGGCACATTGCAAATAATGGCTTGTACCCGTTAATTGTACAGGAACGGGCTCAAGCGATTCATGGTCGCTGAGCCCTTTTTCCACAATGCCTTTAGGATGAATGCGTGCTACTTTTTCCATCCACTTATTGTTCAGCTCATAAAGTTCTTCGATGATGGCCGTGTCGTTGTAGTATAGGTATAGGTAATATTGTGTGATGAGATAGGCAGACTCCCAGCTTATACCGCAATAATTGATGCCCACATAAGGCGCAGTATCAACAAATGAGGAATCGTTCATGGCATCCAACCAATCGTAAATGGTTTTGCGGTAAAATGCCTGCATGTCAAAATTATAGATAAATGACTCGTTGGTGGCATTCAGGTCTCCTCCATATCCAAATTTTTCCCTCGCCGCACAATCTGATTGCACGCTGACAAGATTGGCAAGAAATGTTCTTTCGGTAGCTTCCTGAATGGAATTTAACAATTCAGAAGAACAAGAAAAGCTGCCATTTTTTTCTACATTCGAATACATAAAAAGTCCCTTTATCTCTGAGATTTGTGGCATTTTGTCCAGTCCGGTAATTTCCATATACCTGTAGGTGTGATAGGTAAAATCCGGCTGGAACCATGCGTCCGGATGATTTCCGATAATGTAACTATCAGTCTGCCACGCCACATCCGGTGCTCCCGGGCCGCCCATGTCCTTTCTTTTTACCTGACCAATAACACTTGTCATAGGATTCAGTTTTCGGTCATCATAAACCCGCTCACCAAAACGGAATGTCACCGTATCGCCAGCATTACCGGACAAACGAATTTTATACGTTCCGGTAAAATTAACACCCATATCCACCATATACATTCCCGGTTCGGGGGAATAGATTTCTACAGGAGTAATTTTTTTGACCACCTCAACAGGAGGAAAAAACGTCCGTTGGAGTTCTCCTCCCGGATCTACTCCTATTTTCGCAAGCTCCCACAAATCATCGTCATACCCTGGTGTATTCCATCCATGTACCTCCATTCGAGCATCATAGGCGATGCCAAGATAGACACTGTTTTTAATGATCGGCCCGTAAGTATATTTCCAACTTTGGTCAGAAATAATATCTTCCGATTTACCATTTTTATAGTTGATAACCAGCTTGGCGATAAACACGGGTTTTCCAACGGAAAGGTCATTTCTCAGATTTCTGTGGCCCCACTTTCGCAGGGGAAGTGGATTATAAAACCCATTTCCGAGCGATACACCAAGGCAGTTATCCCCATCACTTATGACTGACGAAACATCATATTCAGCATAGAAAATTCTTTTACTGAAATCAGTCCAGGCGGGATCCAGCACATTTTTTCCTATGTCCGTACCGTTTATGGAAGCTTTATAATAACCCGCAGCGGTAATAAATAGGGTAGCATGCGCTATGTCGTAGCCGGGTTTGAATGCTTTTCTAAAAAGCGGTGCCGGCTGATTGAGATAAAACAAGGAATCGCTCTCTGGTAGTTCACGTTTATCTGTAATCCACTTCGCTTTCTTGTCGGTATAAAATACCTCTTCATCCGACTTTTCCACCGTACTATGACAAGCAACAAGTGAAATGAAAATTAACGTAATGCTTAATTTTACCATATTCCTTAAATCATCAGAACGCAAATCAGAAAGGGCTGAAAAAATCCATGATATAACTCGAATTATCCTTTTTAGCTCAACTTTCTTCACGTATTTGGGTGTTAGAACAAACAAAAAGTGAAGTATGAAAATTAAACAATTAGCAAGAACATAGCACCTTTTGGTGGATTTAATTTTTATTTTAAAAATTTTATCTTCCACATTTGATTGTCCGTCAACAGGGCTCAAGCCTCACCACTGTTGAGTTGGAATATCCTTATATTTTTCTGGGTCCCATACATTTATTTATATGAGAGGGGATGGTTCAGTTGACTGAAAAGACCTTTTGCTCATGTTCTAAAACGATTAAGGGGAATGTTCGTAGGGAATTCAGCTGCCATTTTGAAAGGGAAAAATACATTTTATCCTTAATCGCCAAGAATAGGACACATGAAATAGAGGCCAATAATTACAGTTCCTGCAATAGACGGGACGAATGAATGGATAAATTTACAAATTGGATTTAGCGCTTAGCAAAAGGATCTCCACCCTTCTGTTGGCCTGGTGGATTGACTCATCAGGATTCTGCCGGCCATTGCTGGCATTGGTCA
>JAUUZS010000132.1 GCA_030589835.1 Cyclobacteriaceae bacterium | reverse complement strand
GGTTATAAGAAAAATCGGGATAAAAATAAATTAAATCAATGTGTAAAATTAACAAATTTTAATCATGAGAGAAATAATTAAAAAGAATGGCAGAAGATTCAGTAAGTGGATTTTAGCAGCAGCATTGACTGGTTTGTTTGTTTTCAATGTGGCATTTACATTGGATTTCAACAATGACGGATTAATGCCTAGTGTAGAACTTACTTTCCTCACAAATAACAATGATGCGTATGCCTCAACCGGCAGCGATTGTGCAGGGGGTAGTTGTACCGCCTACGATATTTATGGCGTTAAAAAATGTGACGCGTGCTGTCCTGAAGGTAAAACGCCGCAATGTAGTCGATTACTCGGATGTACGTGTAGCTGATACTCCGTAATAAAACTAACGTTATGTCAATAATTCAATAACGATAATATTGTTTATGGTTTTGTGACAGGTCAAGGCAAGAATTTGAGCATGTCCGTACATAAGTTGGATTTTTGTCAATAAAATGTCTCAAACAGTGACCTTTTCTATACGCTATTTAAACGTAGTAGTAAATGAGAGCCGTTTTATTAGAATACGCAATGCTGTGTGTTCAACACAAAGGCGTTGCGTATTTTAGGAATTAATGTAATTTTCAAACATGAGAATTACTTTTCTTAAAGAAAGGTGGCTGAGTAATTGACCAGAATCTGCTTAAATTTCATTATTTTACTTTAAGAAATTAATGACACATCAATTGCCTATGTTCTGAGGGGCATGCCTTGGTTTTGGTTAGGAGCAAATGTAGAAAGGTATGTTAAATGCGATTATCATATAGGTGGTGGGTTCCCAAGTATAGCAAATATAGGTTTTTGTGAATTAAGAGGAGCGTTCAAAGGGATGGTAAAGCTTGAAATTGCTGTGTCATGTGATCGCTACGATTGTGAGGTAAGAGATTAATTTATTGGCAGTGTCGATTTTCTTGCCCTTATGGGGGCTGGACAAAAAGCCTTTTCAAAAGAAGGCTATATACCTGGTCACAAAAAAGCATCCGTAAATTATGGTCGTATAGTTAAGTATGTAATAAATAATTAAGTAATATGAGAATAGTTATCAAAATATTGTTTTTGGCTTTAACATCGTCACTATGTTCATGCATTGATCAGGAAAAAATTAAAACTGATCAAATAACAATAGATTTAGGAAATGTTAAAGAGTATAACCTTTCTGAATTTGTAAACGACATGAAATACATTAAACTTAATTTACCTGAAGGTTTTAACCTGGGAGGTGGGGTAATAAAAATGATGGATACATATATATACTATTGGGATTTCAATCAAAAAAGTATATATATTTTCGACATGTCTGGTGAGTTTATTGCCTTGCTGAATAAGAATGGAAATGGTCCGGGAGAATACTTAAATATAGCTTTATTTCATGTAGATGAAAAAGAAAAGAGCATTGAAATATTCGATAGAGAGAGTAAAAGAATAATTACCTATGAAAACCTTACTTTCAAGGTACTGGCAGAAACAGAAATCGATCACAGAGTTTATTTTGATTTAGGAATCAAAATTGACAGTAGTCGATACCTTGTTTCGACAAATCAATATATGAATATCTATCAAGATGAGAAGACCAATGCTGAATTCTTTATTTATAAGGATGGAATTTTAGAAAAAAAACTTTTTGACAAGAAGGTTAAACAAGCAAATAGCAAGGAACACATTGTGTATTCGATATTTGTAACTCAATTAATAAAGAATGACAAAGACAAAGTGTTTGCCTCTGTTCACTTTGATAATACTTTTTATCAATTTGACAACTCAGAGTTTCAACCTTATTCTGAAGTAAATTATGTAGGAGGAAAATCAATTGACAATGATGAAATGATGAAAAAAACAAAGAAAGATCAAATGTTATATTTTGTTAATGATTTTTTAAAAATAGCAAGTTATCCTAATCTTACAATTAATAACTCTGATATTACTGTAATAAACTATATGTTTCGCGATAAAAAAGATGATCCAATTCTCTTAAGACATTATATTCTATTAAAAAAAGAGAGTAAAGAAATTCATGCCAAATCTATTATCAACGACATCACCTCTTTTCCAAGCGATATTAAAATTACGTCAAGTAAATATGAGTCAGTATATTATTCTCCATGGTACAACAACTATTTGGTAGATGTAGTTTTTCCATCTGAGGAATTAGAAAATGATTCAACAATTTATATAGATCAGATAGGTAAGGTAAACTATGATGACCATCCAATAATTCTTCTAATGGAATTAAGGAAATAATAATCCTTAATGTCAAGCATATCACATTAAGGATTACGCAAAAGTTGTATCTCAAAAAGTTATAAATTATGATTTGGATAGGGAAATTTATAAATGATATGAATATCCTGACCTACTATTTTTAATCGAAAATGACCAAGGCTAAATGAAACTAATAAAGTTCAAATATCATCAAATTGTAATTCCATTTATTATAGTTAATGTTAGTATTATGGGCTATAAATCTTTCAATAGTTCAAATGATTATACTAGCGTATATGTCAAAAACACACTTATTGATTTTGGAGAAATAAATAAATCTGAATTACCGGAGGCTATTTTCAAATTACAGAACGTCGGAGGTCAAGATTTACTTATTTCTAAGGTAAAGGCTGGTTGCAACTGTACTGTACCTTCATGGACTAAAAATCCTATAAAAACAGGGGAATGGGCTGAAATAACAGCTAAATATGATAACAGTGATTTTGGCTTTTTTCAGAAAAATATATCCGTTTACTGCAATACTAAAGACTCACCTATTGTGCTAACGATTCAGGGCAAGGTGAAATTTACAACTGATACGAACTCACCAAATGTATATTGAAAGGGAATATTATTTTACAGTAACATCTTAATTGAAAAATTCCACATTCTTGAAATAACTGGATTTGTTTGCCGAAAATGATTTCGAATGTCATGATATGGATTCTAATAACAATATCACTTTTGAACTAATTTATCAGTTTAAATTAGAAGATAATCCAATAATTATTTTATACTAAATTAGTAAAACATAGTGAATCTACCTTACAGAGACCCTTTTTTCTACTTTTTAGAATTAAATACTCACTGATTGAAACACCATTTAAATTTATAATTTATTCCTATAAACAGGTTGTTGAAAAAAAATATTCTACTCATTCATTACTGAATTTTAAAACTATATAGTCACAACGTTAAATTTCATAATAATAACTATGATAAATATTTTACATAAATATTCTCTTAAAGTAAATAAATAAGGTATGAACAATTCTAGAATTTCCATTGTCTATAATAATTACTCCTATTTCTACGACTTGGTATTTAACAGAACTTTGAACCAAGGACGGAGAAAGGCCATTAAACTTATGAACATAAAACCGAATGAAAAAATTATTGAAATTGGAGTTGGGACAGGTCTTTCGTTTAAGTATTATCCCCAACAATTCGAGATCGAAATAACAGGGATTGACTTATCTGAAAAGATGTTGACAAAAGCTGATCGTCAAAGATCCAAACACAAAAATATCGATATTACATTACAGCAAATGGATGGCGAAAATACTTCATTCGAGAATGATTCATTTGACAAAGTAGTGATAATGTATACCTATTCTGTAACTCCAAACCCGGAAAAATTATTATCTGAAGCTTTAAGAATATGTCACCCTATGGGCAGTATTTATATTATAAATCATTTCAGCCACTTCAAAAAGAACAGGCTATCCTTGATGGAAAACGCGGTGAGCACTTTTAGTAATTTTATAGGTTTCAGATCTGACTTTTCGTATAAAAAATATATAGTAGAGCTTGATTTAGATATTGAAAGCGTAAGCTCCGCCAATATTTTCTCACTTACAAAAATTTTACAAATCGAGAAAGCTAAAAACCTGCATATCTTGACACCAGAGCCTGTTGAGCTGGAGCTGACTTAATAATAAACAATTGGGTCATTGTTGGCGATCAGATAATGCTTTGTTATTACATTTCTTCTAACCAGCTACCAAAACTGTACTCCCACTAAATGATTGAAAATGAGAGAATCGTTGGCCTCCCGTTCATAATCAACTACAGTTAAAACATATTGTATGAACAATTCAAGACAAATTGAAAAGATAGTAAATATCCCACTCTTCAAGTCATATATACAATTCCCTCCTCTTATCTGGCTGCTTCTCTTCTCTCAATATGTGCTCCTTTTTTTTACCTGGGATTTTTCAAGCGAAACAATTACCAGTTTTTGGCTCACTGTTTTTCTGAATTTCATAGGTATTGTTCTGTTAGTCCAATTAGTCAGCAACCTTTCTTTTGGTATAAAATCGCTGGCTGTATTTTTCAATATCCTTGTGTTTTTTATATTCAATCTTCTGTTTGGTTATCGTATTTCAACTGGCTCCTCGCTTGACTACATACTCCTTATGGATAATATTGGCAATGTGGAATATGGAGAAACAATTGAAATGGCGCTAGAGCTTAATTGGACATTGGGCATTCGCATAACAATGATGATTGGAATATTGTATTTACTTCAAAGAATTACCAGCATGTTTACTTTCAAGTCATCAGGAGGGAAGTATGGTAAAAAACTGTTGTTCTACTTCTCAGGATACTTTTTTTTTATTGGATATGCACCTGCCCAACAAGATGAGGTATCTGCGTTTATTTCTTCTGCATATTATTATAAGTTTGGTGGGCAATATCATAATTATGAGCTACCCGAAGATATTCCAGAATACCCTTATCTAAAAGAAAATGTAATATCCGGAATAGACAAATACGATTCCCTTCCTCATGTATTTTTAATAATGCTTGAGTCTTGTAATGCGAATTTTATGGAAACAAAAAACGAGGAAGGGAAAGAATATATGCCTTTCATGAATTCGCTAATAAAAGAAGGGCTGTATGTTGAGAATTTTTACAGCAATTCTGTATATACGATCAAGGGGCAGCTGGCCATCCTAACTGGATTGCTACCAAGCATCAATAAGAATATATTCGTATATCACAAAAAGCTTAGAATCAAATCTTTGGCTGAAATCCTTAAAGATAATGGTTACCGCACGTCATTTTTTCATGCTTATCATGATCTTAGTTTTGGTGATGAGGACAAGTTTATGGAGTCGATGGATATGGATATCATAGAGCAAATGGACGAAGAATTTATCACTAAAGAAGACCAACCTTATATATGGGGCTGGGGCTTGCAGGATAATTTATTTTACGAGAAGCACTTTGACTACCTTGACAAGGACTATTACAACAACATTAATAAAAAGGGTCATGCCCAACCCTACTTTTCAATTTTAGGGAGCCAATCCCATCATTATAATTTCTCGAATTACCCAAGAAATCAGGCCTATATTTACCCAAATCCTGTCTCTTATTCTCAACATTATGCCAATTCCATTCATTTGGAAGATAAATATCTTGAAACCTTTTTTGTTGAATTGAACAAGCGAGAATATCTAAAAAACAGTGTGATAATTATTTTAGGAGACCATAGTTTTCCTTCAACAGATGTCAATTCCGATTATATCTACCAGGGTTTTGGCGAAAATAGGTTCAGGGTGCCTTTGCTTATGATAGCACCTGGAAAAATTGATCCGCAAAGAGTAAAACTTGCTCATTCGCAGATGGATATTGCACCTACAGTTTTGGACTTAATAAATATCAAAGCCTTAAACCATTTCACAGGGACGACTATATTGGGAAAATCACAAGAGCAGCATTTTATTAATCTGGTTCAGCCTTATGATGGCATCCATATTGTTACATTACTTTTTCCCTATAAATATATCCGAAACGAAAGAACTGGTTATGAATACCTGTTTAATGTAAAAAAAGATCCAGGCGAAGATCATAACCTGATTGATTCAAAAGATGAAGAAATTATAACCATTTTAGCCAAGCTAAGGAAAAATCATGAAATGGCTTATTTTAATCAACGGCTAATAGAAGAAAATCGGTTGTGGCCACCAGAAAAATAAGAATAAACTCATTTAGCAAGGAATCTCATTTTAATAAAATGTGTAATGAGTCAGGTTTATTTTAAGGCATTTATTATAATAATTATCCGATTCTCCAGGCCATTTTTTCAACGGAATTGCGTCAGGTTCCTTTCGTTATGAATGGTCAAATGGAAGTTTTTTGGTTTTCATTCGCTACCGGAGCTATGGGAGGTTTGGTATTTTTATTGTTGGCGATTGTATTTTATATGACTTTGTTTTTGCGGCTGAAGGATTAGGAGATTTGTTGTTGGATTAATGCTCGTTAAATTCTCTAAATTATTCATGTCCTAAAAATTCCATGTTGTTAATTTTGTCGAGAATATAAAATCGAATCTTTTTTACAATAAAGATTCTTTAGCTGCCTGGCCTCAGTGAGGTTATAATCGCTTGCTATTTGTAGATGTGCACAGGCGGAGTCCAGTAGGTCGAGTTTGATTTCGGCTCTTGCAAGATGGTAATAGGTTGCCGCCTGGTTGATGGGTTTGCCAAGCAAACCAGAGAATGTTTCATAGGCTTCGTCATGATCCATCCTTTTCTCATAAATAATCCCTTTAAAATATATGGCCATAAAATGATCTTTATTCCTTTTTATCAAATGATCGAGAAGAATCTCAGCGCTGTCTAGCTTAGAAAAAGAATAGGTGAGTATGCCGGCTGATTTTAATAAGCTGCTATCATAGGTGCTGTTCATGTCTTTCACTTGTTTGAACTCCAAAAGTGCATTTTGAGGGTCTTTATTTTTAGTGAGGCAAATTCCTTTTAAATAATGAAATTCTGATGCGAGGGAATCCTTAGGATTATAATTTAGCCCTTTATCAATATAGGTGAGTGCATAATTATAATTTTTTAATTTATGTACCAGAATGACTGATGCCAATGCACAAGCCCTGGAATTTTTATTGCTGAAATCTTGTATGGAGAGGTCCACATTATGGAGCGCCGAATAGTATTTTCCTGCCAAATAATTAGAAACTGCTTTGTTGTAATATTTTGTGGATGTTGTCTGGAGCAGGTAGAGCGGGAAAGCAACGGCAAAGAAAATGATGGCAAAAACAGATGCAGTAGCAAATGCATAATCCCTTCTGCTGAATACCGTTTTTTCTGATTTATATGCCTGATAGTAACCGGGTGGCGGACGCCTCCGTCGGGTTCTGGGGTCGTAATCAATATTTTCGTCTAGGTCAATTTCTAATCCGTGGTCATACCTGCTGCGTTTTACCGCATCAGAAAGTATTTCGTAGGCGTTAGCAATTTCAATAAATTTTTTTTCGGCGATTGAATTGTCCGGGTTTTTGTCAGGATGATATTTTAATGCCAGCTTGCGGTAGGCAGTTTTTATTTGTCTGTTTGTAGCAGTTGACTGAATTCCAAGAATAGCATAATAATCTGTCATCAAGCTGGATATTTCCTGTTAAACGGATTATTTGAGTCGGTATTTTTTCCCGGGAATAGTTTTTATAATGCCATTAAATTCCAGGTTTAAAAGAATGGATGCAAGCTTGTTGAGTGGGATTTGGGACTTCCAACTCAGCTCATCCAGAATCACGCCATCAGTTGCGGTCTTTAGCGTTTCAATAATCATTTTCTCATCATCATTGAGCGAAGCATAATCATAGTATTTATCATCTGGTTCCTGCCCGTCGGATTGAGATTCCCAATTCATAATATACTCCACATCTTCGATAGAGGTCAACAAATGTGCCTTGTTGCTTTTAATCAAATTGTTGCATCCCTGAGAAAATTTTTTACCAATATCACCGGGGAGCGCGAATACATCCCGGTTATACGAGTTGGCGATTTCGGCCGTGATCAGCGCCCCACCTTTTTTGGCAGCTTCCACCACAATAATGACATCGCTCATACCGGCAATTATGCGGTTCCTGGATGGAAAATTGTGTGCTTCCGGTTTTGTTCCGATTTTAAATTCTGTAAGCAAACCTCCATGCTGAAGCATTTCGGAGGCAACCTTCCGATGTAAATTTGGATAAATAATGTCCAGCCCGCTGGCCATTACACCAATGGTATCCAGCCCAAGGTTAAGGGCTGCCTTGTGGGCATTGATGTCGATGCCATAGGCCAATCCGCTTACGATCAATGGATGGTGAGGGGCTAATTTCTCTACGATTTTTTCGGTGAATTCCCTTCCGTAACTGGTCGATTTTCTTGTGCCAACGATGGCCACAGTCTTCTGATTATTAAGATTTGCCGTGCCCCGGTAAAACAAAATGGTGGGCGAGTCAGGGGCGTGTTTTAGTTTTTTTGGATATTGCTTATCAGTAAAAAAAAAGATTTCAATATTATGCTTTAGGCATTTGTTTATTTCTGTTTCCGCATCAGTAAATTTTTTAAAGGAGAGGATTTTGTCGGCATTTATTTGTCCGATGCCGGGAATTTTTGATAACTGGTTTCTGTTTTTTTTGAATACTTCTTTGGCGGATCCACAGTAGCTAAGCAATGTTTTGGCAATGATATCTCCAATACCTGGCACCATGCTTAGCGCTACCTGATATATCTTTTCATCACCCATGTAATGGATTGTTTAATTATGCAAATTTTGCCCTGATCTCCACGAGGAAGTTTTTGACTTTTTTTAGGCTATCAATGATCTCGATCTTTTCTTTTAGGGAGTCATTCCCATTTTTGAGCAGATCTTTTGCGCCTTGAAGGGTATATCCTTTTTCTTTAACCAGGTGGTAAATAAGTTTTACATTGTCGATGTCTTCCCGGGTGAATTGCCGATTGCCTTTCCTGTTCTTCTTAGGCTTAATGATATCAAATTCACTTTCCCAAAAACGAATCAATGACGTAGCAACATCCATCATTTCGGCTACCTCACCGATGGAAAAATACTTTTTTTCTATTACTTTCTCTTTATATGGCATATTTTAAAAATCCCGGTTAAGATAGTTAATTATTCCATTGTCGTCAATAGATATTTTATTTTCTGGAAAATCGATGTGCGTTAGTTCCTGAATTTTGTATATCGCTTGTTTATTTATGTCAATTACAGGCATTCCCAACCCCTTTTGTTTTATAGGAATGATTTCTCCATTCAAGAATTTTCCGTCATAGTCCACGTATATTTTTAATATCGGAGC
>JAUUZS010000265.1 GCA_030589835.1 Cyclobacteriaceae bacterium | reverse complement strand
TAATGTACATTGAATTTTCCTTTTGCATAATTTTGAATGCCTTCTAGTACATGGATGCCTACTCGGGGTTCATGCGAATAAGCACCAAAATGAAGCTCGGCAGCATTTGGCCCAATCACTGCAAGATTCTTAATTTTTTTCTCAATTAATGGAAGCAGATCATTTTCATTCTTAAGAAGAATGATGGATTTATGAGCCGTCTCAAGGGCGAATGCTTTATGGGCATCGGTATTGGTAACTTTGCTAACATTGGCAGGATCAACATAGGGATTCTCAAAAAGTCCCAGACGAAATTTTGCTTTTAGAATTCGCAAAACCGCTGTATCCAGTACCCATTCGGGAATCAGCCCCTCTTTAAATTGATCAACCAATGTCGGGTAGCAAAAAATATCTCTGGCGTTTTCAAGATCCAGTCCTGCCTTGATGGCCAACCGGGCAGCTTCTGCGGTGTCAGCAGCCACAAAGTGTCGCGTAAAAAGTTGATCAACTGAAGTCAAATCAGAACATACAAATCCATCGAAACCCCATTCTCCCCTTAATATTCCAGTCATTAATTTATGATCTGCACTGATGGGGATCCCATTAATCTCATTGTAGGTGGCCATAATGCTTCCGACCTTAGCTTCTTTTACAGCAACTTCAAAAGGATATAGAAATTGTTCCCTGATCGTTCGCTCTGAAAAGTCGGCAGGTGCGCACCACGTCCCTCCTACTGGCTGGCTGTGAACTGCGTAATGCTTTGCTGTGGCGATCACATGCTGCTGGTCAATAAGATTTGATTTTCCTTGCAAGCCATTGATACTGGCAACTCCCATACGAGAGACAAGGTATGGATCTTCGCCAAAGGTCTCCCCTGTACGGCCCCATCGTGCATCGCGGGCAAGTCCCAAAACCGGTGAAAAAGCTACAGAAATTCCTCGGGCACGCATCTCAAGTGCTGAAACTTCGAAAAGTTCCTCAATAAGTTTCGTATCCCAGGTGCTTGCCAGGCCAATGGCTGACGGAAATACCGTAGCCCCTTCAGCCATATAACCATGAAGAGCTTCTCCATAATAAAGTGTAGGAATACCAAAACGGTTATTCTCGATAATATATTTCTGAGTTGCGTTGGTTATTTCCGTCTGCACGTAAGGCGACTGGTCAAGCAAGCGGCCGAACCTCATAATCCCGATTCCACCTTCAACGTAGTCCTTAATCACGTTATGAGTAAACACCCCATTTTCATCATACGCGTCCTCTTGCTCATTATACGATGTGGTTTGAGCAACTTTTTCCTCTATAGTCATTCTGGACAATAGATCTGCAGCTCGCTCAGAAATAGCTAGAGAAGCATCAAGATAATCCGCTTTTTCATTCTTGTCCTGATCGCATGAAATCAATGTAAACAGGGTCAATAACATAATTCTACTTACCAGGTTTTTCATCTTTCTATTAAATTAGGTTTCCAATGTAGGGTGCTATTTTCTTCTAAGAAAAATTATAATAATGATGTTTTGATAATAAGATTAATATTTATATCATAATTTATTATATTTATCACAAAAATAGTATAATATACTTCATGTTATCATTAAATGATTTATTTTATTATATCTTGATGTAATTAAAATTTATATAACTTTTTTACATAATTAAAGTTGGAAAATGAGTAAAAAATTTCTGGGTATTGAAATAGGGGGGACAAAAATACAGGTTTTTCTAGCGGATGATCAAACAAACATATTAGAGCGTCATAAATTTTTTGTGAGTGAAAAAAGAGATGGCGCACTTATAAGGGACAAAATCCAGGAAAAAGTCATTAATATACTTAATAAGACTAAAATTGAGGTTATTGGCATTGGCTATGGAGGTCCTGTAGATTACCGAACCGGAAAAGTCGTCACGTCTTACCAGGTAAAAGGATGGTCTGATTTCCAGCTTGGTCAGTGGCTTTATGAACTCACAAGAATTCCTGTGGTGGTGGATAATGATGCAAACACTGCGGCTTTGGGCGAAGCTCATCTTGGTGCGGGGAAAAATTGTTCCCGGACTTTATACATCACTTTAGGAAGTGGAGTTGGTGGCGGACTGGTAATTGATGGTAAAGTTTATCATGGGTATAAACCAGGTGAAGTCGAAATCGGCCATATTCGATTGGATAAAGATGGGAGAATTCTTGAAAACAGCTGCTCAGGCTGGGCAGTAGATAAAAAAATTCGTAATTACATAAAAAGCAATCCGAAAAGTATTCTTGCAAACGTAGTAGGCAACGAAAAATCAGGGGAGACTAAATATTTGTTACAAGCCATAGAAAAAGGTGACAACGGAGCAGATAGAATTTTGCAGGATACTGCTGATGATTTAGCTTTTGGTTTGTCACATGCAGTGCACATCATGCATCCAGAGGTAATCATTCTTGGCGGCGGCCTTTCACTTATCGGAGATCCCCTTCTTAAAGCCGTAGAAAAAAACCTGCAGGGCTATTTGATGGATGCCATTACGCCTCCCAAAATTAGCATTGCAGAATTAAAGGAAGATGCAGTGTGCGTCGGGGCCGCCCTAATGGCAAAAAAACATTTTGATTCATTAAACTGAAAATATTATCATGAACAACTGGTTGAATACCTATATGGATGGATATAAGAAATCATTGGATTCCATCCCATTTGACAAAATAAATAGCATAATTGAAAAATTTGGAAAAGCAAATACACAGGGGAAACAGATTTTTGTATTTGGAAATGGGGGAAGCGCCGCCAATGCCTCACATTTTGTTACAGATATGGGCAAAGGAGCTTCAGACAAAACGGAAAAGCGCTTTAAATGCATTTCGCTGAACGAACATATAGGCTTGATTACAGCAATTAGCAACGATTATTCCTACAAAGATATTTATAAAAAACAAATGGAGAATTTCGCATCAAAGGGCGACTTACTGTTTACATTAAGCGTAAGCGGAAATTCTCCTAACCTTGTAGAGGCTGTAAAATGGGCTAATGATAACGGATTACATACTATTGCCATGGTTGGAGGAGCAAAAGGACAATTGGCAGAAATCGCCAAAGAAGTTATTATAATTGATTCAACGCATTACGGACATGTTGAAGATATCCATATGCTGATATGCCATATGATTGCCTATGCGTTTATGGAAAATCCTGAAATAGCAGATTCTTTATAAATACGACAAATAACTTTCTAACTACTATAAGCATGGACATCGTTACAGATTTAGCAAAAATGATAGATCACTCTTTACTTAGTCCAACCCTTACAGATAAAGGCTTGAAAGAGGGTTGCGAACTGGCAAAAAAATATAATGTTGCTTCGGTTTGCATTAAGCCGTATGCCGTTGAGCTCGCCAAGAATTGCTTAGAAGGTTCCGATGTTTTGGTTGGAACGGTTATTGGATTCCCTCATGGAAACAGTTCCATCAATGTCAAAGTGTTCGAAACACAACAAGCTATCGATGATGGAGCTATTGAAATTGATATGGTGATCAACCTGGGAAAGGTCGCTATGGAGGACTGGATATATATTGAGAAAGAAATCTCTGCGATCAGGGAAGAGACATCAAAAAGTAACAGCATATTAAAAGTTATTTTTGAAAATGACTTGATCACTGACACCAGTCATAAAATCAAATTATGTGAAATATGCAGTGCGCTAAAAGTAGATTTTGTAAAGACTTCTACTGGCTATAATTATGTAAAAGGAACCGATGGAAAGTATTCCTACAAAGGTGCTACTGATGAAGATCTTAAACTCATGCGAAAACATTGTGCACCCGAAGTTCAGGTTAAAGCTGCAGGAGCTGTTGGTTCCCTGGAAGCACTATTACGTGTCAGAAAAATTGGTGTGACAAGAATCGGCACCGGGCAAACTGCCCAAATACTCGAGGATGCCATTACAAAGTATAAATGATTTCAAATGCATTTGCCATGAAATGCCTGTTTAGTGTGTTTATATTGTTTTTTCTGATTGCATCACCTGATTTACATGCCCAGAAGAATACTACATCAACATCTCCTCACGTGGTTATTCAACAGGTAGTTCAGCATTATTTTGAGCGGCATAATAATTTTAGTACTGAAAAGCATGTATGGGGTAATTATACGCTTGATCTGACTTTTGAAGCAATGCTTTTCTATGATCTTTTAACAGACACTGATACCTACCGTGCCAAAGTATTAGAAATAATGCGATTACGGAGTCGCCAATCCGATGATACGGTGAGTTATACATCGCAGCCATTTTGCAGTATCAACTTTGCATTATTCAAGGCAACTTGTGATTCTGCCTTCATGCCACCGTATGTGTACGAATCAAGCAGGATGCTTCAATGGGCTGAATATAGTGACGAAGGGGCCGTCTATATAAATCACCAAATGGAATTCTATCTCCTGATTGACTATTTACAGGAATATGCCAGCCGAATGGCACGTACCGGATACCTTATTAATGATACCACCTTTTTTGCTGAATGTGTTACACAATTTGAGTTGTACCGCCAGATTCTCAGAGACTCAAAAACCGGTCTTTACAGCCAGGGGCGGGGCTGGCTACCAGATCGAATGGAACTTTCGCCTGGTTCCTGGTCACGAGGCCATGGATGGTTAATTCGCGGGATGGTCACTTCCCTGCAAGCTCTTCCTGAAGGCTCATTGCACTTTTCACAACTCCGGAAATATGTACAGGAATTGGCTGACGCCTTACTGGCCGTTCAGGATAGTTCAGGGATGTGGCATTTTCTATTGCACTTACCAATCGAGGATAGTTATCCTGAATCAAGCGGCACCGGAATGATCGCATATTATCTGGCTGTTGCCTATCAAAATGGATTTCTTAAAGACGAAAAATATAAAGTAGCAGCATTGAATGCATCAAATGCACTTAGAGACCAGGTAACTATGGGTGGTACAGTATTAAATGTCAGCCCAGGCCCGGGACCTCTTCGCTCAATTGATGATTATTATAAGGTGCCAGGTGAGACTGATGATAATCATGGTGTACAAGCCATCATTTATGGGATGCTGGCTGAGATTATGTTAACAGAATGAAGATATTTAATTGAATTTATCCGTATGTGATGCATAAATCACAGTTAATTGGTTTTTTATTCTCTTTGTATATCTTTGATCAATCCTTTAAGAAAAGAATCATTCAATGGCAATAAAAGGAAATGACTCGCATCGGGAAATGCGTTTTTTATCCATCCAAAAAGTTATAAAAGCGCTGCAAAATGGGGCCCAAAGCAAAAATGACTTACTGGCCTCAACCGGTCTATCATGGGGTTCTTGTAGCACAATTATTAATCTATTGAATGAAACGCAAATCCTTAAACACACACTCGATAAAGAAAAAGAAGGACGAGGCCGAAAAACGCGTAACTACTCCTTTACCAAAAAAAAATTCCTGCTTTATGGTATGGAACCCAGGGCGGATGAAATATTATGCTCCATTGCTACGCTCGGAAATGAAGAAATTTTCAGAAAAACATATCCTTTAGAAGATGCGCTAAGTGCTGATAACATTCACGAGAGTTTAACTGCCACATATGTCAGTTCACTTATAGATGCAAAGATAAAGTCAGATAGCATAATGGGAATAAGCGTTGCCCTCGCCGGAGGAGTGGACACAAAGAATTTAATCCTGGCCAATTCACCAAGAATCCCTGGAATTGATCACTTTGATTTTAACGCGGTATTTAAATTACTCCCAAATATTAAGTACCAGTATATAGAACATGATATCCATGCACAAGCCGCATCAGTGCTGCATTCAAAAAAATGGAAGGATAAGAACTATGTGTTTGTTCATCTGGGTAAAGGAGTTTCTTTATCCATTTTTAATAACGGCCTATTTCTTGGACATAGAGGATTCGCCGGGGAAATAGGTTTTATTCCGTACGAATATAAAGGCTCAACGTCACAAAATAGTATTGTAGAATCGGCTATTTCAAAAAAAGGAATTGTTGATTTTGTAAATAATAATTTTGGGCAGAACATAAATTCGATGCCAGAAATTACACAGGATATCCTGGAAAGTGAATTATATATCCAGCATCTATATGAAGTTCTTAAATTCATCCTTATTGTTATTACAAATATCCTGGATCCTGAAACAATTATTATCGGCGGACCATCCGTTGAATCCATAAAGCATGTATTAGAAAAGAAGATAGAAAAAAACCTTAGGAAAGAAACCTGGGTTAGTGGTCCTCAGAATATTAAATGGTACGACAGTAATGATATGTACGGGGCTTATGGTGCCCTATTAAATGCCAGCAAAACTATTACTGATAATTGTATTAGGGATTGTTTGCTGTAAATTAGTGTTAAGTTAATCCAGCCCTCCTCTCCCGATTCCGTTCCAGGTTGCCATTCAATATTTCATTT
>JAUUZS010000165.1 GCA_030589835.1 Cyclobacteriaceae bacterium | reverse complement strand
TGGACATATCAAGCTGCTACGGAACCGAAACCTGCATGGGCAGAACCTGCAAAAACGGACTATTGGCACAGGGAGGCCAACCTGAAACCTCGGGTCGTATTCGAAAAAGCCTATCATGTGATAAGTGTAGGTGACAGGGTTTATTTTGGATCTTCTGCGGAAGATAAAATATATTGTCTCAATGCCAATACAGGCGCTGAGATCTGGTCTTACTTTACAGGAGGGCCGGTTCGGCTGGCACCTACCTATTCTGATGGATTGCTATACACCGGATCGGATGATGGGATAATGTATTGTTTGAATGCTGCGGATGGTACTTTGGTTTGGAAAATCAATACCGCTCAAGGCGAACGATTTATTCCCGGCAATGAGCGGGTGATCTCGATTTCCCCGATTCGAACAGGAGTGCTTGTAGACGACGGAATTGCCTATTTCTGTTCCGGGATGTTCCCTAACGAGGGCGTGGAACTGTATGCGGTAAATGCCACGGATGGAAAAGTGATCTGGAAAAAGGAGGGCATTGTGATATCGCCTCAAGGCTACATGCTTGCCTCGAAAAAGAACCTTTATATCCCAACAGGAAGAACTACCCCGACCATATTCTCCCGTGAAGACGGCAAATATCTTGGTGGCTTTGACGGCAACGGAGGCACCTATGCGCTATTGGTAAATGATGAATTGATTTTTGGTGGTGGAGATGAAGGAACCTTAAATCTCAATCTGCCAAATCGTGAAGAAGATGATCAGATAGCTTCTTTCCTGGGTTTGCAAATTATGGTAAGAGGAGACATTTCATACCTCCGGTCCGATACGGAGCTGTCGGCCATCAGCCGTGAAAAATATATTGAAGGCTACAAAGATTGGGCTGATGTTGAGGACAAGAAAAGTGATTTGTCGGATGATCTATGGGATTTACGCGAGAAACGGAAATTGGCTCCGCAAGAGGATATCAAGAAAATTGATAGTCAGATTCTGAAATTGATTGTAAAAATAAGTCAGTTTGATGAGAAGAGGGATAAAATAGAAGCAGGCGGATTGAAATGGAAAGTAAAGATCGACGAGTCATATTCGATGATCCTTGCGGATAATTCTATTGTGGTGGGAAGCGAAGGGAAAGTGGAACTATTTGATTCAAATTCTGGTAATAAACTTTGGTCTCAGAACGTAGAAGGAACCGTATACAGCCTTGCTGTTTCTAACGGAAATTTGCTGGTCAGCACCGACCAGGGAAACATTTATAGCTTTTCGGCCAAAAGAAAATCCAGCCCTCAACTTTATGCGCCAAATATTGTACAAAATCCATATCAGCAGGTATCAAATAGTCAGCTATATGCTGAGGCTGTCCAGGAAATTCTAAGCAAAGGAATTGATAAAGGGTACTGCCTGGTGGTGGGAAGTGAAACCGGATACCTGGCATATGAGCTTGCTACAAAAACAAATCTCAAGATTATTGGCATTGAGGATGATCCGGCCAAGGTGGAGGAATCCAGAAGACTACTCAATAAAGCGGGGATTTACGGAGATAAAGTCAGCATCATCCAGGGTTCGCTGAATGAGCTGCCTTTCAGCAAATATTTTGCAGACTTAATTGTTTCGGATAAAATGCTGCTTACGGGAAAGCTGTCAACTTCAGCAGATGAAATCTACCGGGTACTAAAACCCTATGGCGGTATTGCCTTGTTAGGAGGCAATAAAAGAAAAAGCAGATTAATTACTCAATGGATTGACGGCGCCAGCCAAAAAGAATGGAAATTGGATCAGAATCGTTGGGCTATGGCACACCGGGGAGCCATAGAAGGCGCTGGCGAATGGACACATTTATATGCCGATCCCAGCAATACTTCCTGCAGCAATGATCCGGTGCAGGGGCCCTTACAAATTCAGTGGTTTGGCCGACCCGGCCCCAGGGAAATTATCAATCGCCATAGTCGCCCCATGTCTACCCTTTTTAAGAACGGAAGGCTATTCGTCCCTGGTGACAACAGGATAATATGTGTGGACGCCTATAACGGCACACCTTTATGGAAAAAATATACCCCGGATTCCAGGGTTCTTGGCGCCTTAAAAGATTGTGGTACCATGGCGGTTACCGATGATCACATTTACGTGGCAGCAGGACAGACCGCACTTGGGCTGAGGGTTGAAAACGGGGAGCAGGACATTGTACTCGAAGCGCCTCAGCTTGTTCAGGGACAGAATAGTAAATGGGGATACTTGTCCATCGTGGACCATCAGATATTTGGTTCGGGCAAGAAACAATTTGCTTCCTTTACAGTAATTGGTCGCTTCAACTGCGATCAGTTCGAGGAGGACTTCCGGGAGATGGTGATGAGCGATTACCTATTTTCCCTGGATCGTTTTAGCGGTAAAAAACTGTGGACCTACAAGGGTGTGGTGTTTAACAATACGATTACCATTGGGGATGACTATATCTATTTTATTGAAAGTAGAAACGATAAAGCGGTTAACGATCTGGACGGAAGATTGCGCGTTGATTATTTCTGTGAAGGATCAAGTTTCATTGTGAAATTGGATAAACGAACGGGGGAGAAGGTATGGGAAAAAGCATTTCATTTTCCATTCGAACAAATTATGTATCTCGCCTATTCGAAAGAGGTGCTGCTGGTGACCGGTTCGTATAATAAGGGAAGCTTTGCCAATTATGCTTTGTTTGCATTTGACGGTGGCACAGGAGAGAAGCTCTGGAACGATAGCTACCAGGCGGGAAAAAGCAATTGGGACAATCGCACTGATAAATCAACCATCAACGGCTCTCATGGTGAGCAATGGCAGCACCCTGTCATTATTGATAATACGGTGATCTTACCTCCTTATAATTTCGATTTAGCTACCGGAAAAAGAGGAGATCTTTACCTTACCCGTGGCGGTGGCGGATGTGGGGGCATTTCGGCTTCGGCAACAAATATTTTTGCACGTGGTTCCAATCCAAAAATATATGATATAAGTGGAGAGCAAAGCGGGGATCCGATCACCCGCGTTAGTCGTCCCGGATGCTGGATAAATATTATTCCGGCAGGAAACATTGTATCAATTCCTGAGGCAAGTTCCGGTTGTACTTGTGATTATCCGATTCAAACTTCATTTGTGTTTGTTTCGAAATAATGGTTCTACCTTGAATTTAATGGAAGACAATAAGTTGTGTTAGAAGTCGGAAGACCGGAGACCGAAGTAAAAAAAGTTGAAACCCAAATGCAGGAATAAGAAACATTAACATTTGCTGATTTTGGAAGTCTTTTCTTCCGACTCCTGACTTCGGACCTTGGGTCAAAGTTTTCCGTTAAAATAACAGTATAACCAAAATAATTATGTTCAATCCTAACGTGTAATCATTTATAAAGTGAGAAAATCATTAACCTTTACCTTATTCCTTTTGCTGTTAAGCGATATGGGTATGGCCTGCCGTTTTACAGTGCGGGAAATCGGATTTGCAGATTTTGGCATGGATTCATACCAATTTGTGCTTTTTAAGGACAACAGGATCTCAGATGCAGATGCAAAATTGTTTGAAACGATCTCCTATGCTGCCCTGCTCGATGCGAATATTACCACAGAAGTGATTGATGTGAAGCAAGATAGTTCGTCTGAATTGCTTGCGTATTATATAAAGTCGAGCGATGGCAAATTGCCAAATGCCATACTTGTTTCTCCGGAAGGAAGAGCAAAGTCATTTACGCTTGATGAGGATGAAGATTTCACACAAGCAATATGGAGCACCTTAGAAAAGATTGTTATTTCATCGGCAAGGGATGAGTTGAATGAGAATATTATAAAGTCGTTTGGGGTAATTTATTTTATTGAAGGAAGCAACGTGGCCCAAAATAAACGTATGCGAAATATAGTTGAAGAAGCTGTCGAAGAAATTAAATTGGTCATGATGAGCCTTCCAAAGCCCGTAAAGACACCACCGGTCATCCTTACCATAAAAGCAGAAGAAATAGCGAATGAGGATGTGCTGCTTTGGAGCCTTGGTTGGGAAGAAGCCGATAATGCTTTGCCTGCTGTTGCCTTAATCTATGGACGGGGCAGAAGAATGGGGCCAATGCTGAAAGGAAAAAACATCAAAAAAGATGTGATCAGAAATATGCTGCGTTTTATTGGCGAGGATTGCGAGTGTGGATTGGATCGTAGTTGGATGCTGGGAACGATGATCCCAATGCGTTGGGATTCCAAGCTTCAGGCCGCTGTGTTTGAGCAATATGGGTTTGACGCCGACAATCCAATGATCATCTCAGAGATGAGTCAGATATTATCCGTTGCGCCTCAACGTGTAAATAATTCCATCGACACGGATCTGCTCTATGGATATTCGGAAAGTTTACTGATTATATCAGATTCAGCGGTTCAAAAAATTGAAGAACCACATTTGGATGAAGCCGATCGTTCATCGGAAGGGATTCAAAAAACACTGGGCATCATAATGACTGGCATGCTAATTATCCTCATTATTGGCGTGGCACTTTTTATGAGAACAAGAAGAAGAAACGCACAATCCTGATTCTGTTTAAGACAATGGAACAATGACGAAATAACTTACCTAGTCAGCCTTATTTTTTTTGCCCATGAATACGCCTGCCTGCCGTCAGGCAGGTTAAAAAATCATTGCGTAATGCTACTATGCGCAGATTTTTTGCCTTGTCAGGAACAAAAATAAGTAAGGCTTTAATGAACAACTTATTTCGACATTGTTCCAAATGGAATTGTTGGTTGCAATATGATTTTTATTTTTTGAATTTAATACTAACTTGTCGCAGATATAAGTGCGGGGTATATAAGTATAATTTATTAAGAAATGAAGATTTTAGTTTGCATGACACATGTGCCGGACACCACGGCAAAAATTGCATTTACTGACAACAACACAAAGTTTGATGAAGCAGGTCTGCAATTTATAATTGGCCCATACGACGATTATGCTTTGGCCAAGGCGGTTGAGCTGAAGGAAGCAACAGGAGGAACTGTTACTGTGTTAAACGTAGGTGAAATAAATACAGAACCTACGATCAGAAAAGGCCTTGCAATTGGTGCTGACGATGCCATCCGGGTAAATGCAAGCCCAACTGATTCGATGTTTGTGGCACAACAAATCGCAGAGGTAGCGAGGCAAGAAAAATACGATCTTATTTTGATGGGGCGCGAATCCATCGATTATAATAATGGTATAGTACATGGGATTGTTGGCGCCTTACTTAATATCCCATCTATTTCTCCGGTTACGGCAATGGATATTGAGGGAAGTGTCGCCAAACTCAGTCGGGAGATTGAAGGAGGGAAAGAATTTTTGGAGCTTGAGTTGCCTATAGTAGCAGGATGCCAGGAGCCGATTGCCGAATGGAAAATTCCAAATATGCGCGGCATTATGACTGCAAGAAGCAAACCGTTGAAGGTCGTGGAGCCCACAAATGTAACTCCTGCTGCAGAGACTAAAGGGTATGAAAACCTCCCGGCGAAAGGAGCAGTCAAACTTGTAGACCCTGATAATGCGGAAGAATTGATAGATCTGCTGAGAAATGAAGCAAAAGTTTTATAGCTGTTCACGAAGATTAAAATAGATTGATATGTCAATAGTAGTATTTGTAGAAGGATCGGAAAGCGAATTGAAGAAATCTTCAAAGGAGGCCATTAGCTATGCCGCTGAGGCAGGAAAAATAATTGGTGACGCTGCAATCGTTGCTGTTGTATTGGGAAGCTATGAAGGTACAGCCCTGGAAAATTTAGGCGACAACGGGGCAACAAAAGTAATTCATGTGCCCGACAAAGCGCTCAATGACAATCAAGCTGGTGTGTACGCTCAGATATTAACAGAAATAATGCAGTCGGAAGCTGCAAATCTCGTTGTGATGACCAAATCATCTTTCAGCGACAATGTAGGAGGCCGGATTGCCGGCCTGACAGGAGCGTCTATTGTATCAAATGTAGATTCGTTGCCGGAGGTATCAGCTGGTTTTTCTGTACGTAAAAGCATATTTACAGGAAAAGCAAAAGCAACTGTTGCACTTCTAAATGAAAAGAAGGTATTGATCATAAAGAAAAATGTTGTAGAACTCCATGAAGGCGGTGCTAAAGCCACTGTTGAACAGCGCGCAGCCCCGGATGCCCTGCACTTTAATGAAAAAGTAACGGGTCGGCAAAAAGCTGAAGGAGATGTATTGTTGGACGATGCTGATATTATAGTTTCCGGAGGACGAGGCCTAAAAGGGCCTGAAAATTGGGGAATGATTGAGGAATTGGCGAAGGCATTGGGCGCAGCTACAGGATGTTCCAAGCCCGTTTCAGATATTGGTTGGCGCCCACATCATGAACATGTAGGACAAACAGGTGTAAAAGTAAGTCCAAACCTTTATATTGCCATCGGAATATCTGGCGCAATACAGCATTTGGCAGGTGTTAATTCTTCCAAAGTATTGGTAGCAATAAACAATGATCCTGATGCCCCATTTTTTAAGGCTGCGGATTATGGAATCATAGGAGATGCTTTTGAAGTTGTACCAAAATTAATTGAAAAGGTAAAATCGTTATAAACAATATTTATAAGTGGATAAATTAAGGTTGGAAATATTAGGACTTTCATCAAGTCAATCACAAAGTGGATCATTTGCTTTGGTGCTGGGAGAGAAGGGCGGAAAAAGAAGGCTGCCAATTATTATTGGAATGTTTGAAGCTCAGGCCATTGCTATTGAAATCGAGAAAATTATTCCAAACAGACCAATGACACACGATTTGTTTAAATCGTTTGCCGATAGTTATAATTATGCTATCAAAGAAATAGTAATTTCTGATCTTAAAGAAGGGGTTTTCTTTGCCAAGATCGTGTGTGAAAATGATCAAGGTTTTTTAGAAATTGACTCCAGGCCTTCCGATGCGATTGCTATAGGTTTGAGATTTAATGCTCCTATATTTACCTATGAAACCATTCTGGCAGAAGCTGGTATTGAATTGTCTGAAGAAGAGGAGGGGGTTTCGGAAGGTGAAGGGATTGATAAAGAATTGAAAAAAATAAAGCCCGGAAAGGAGAAAGACAATCCTTTGCCACCACAAAGCCCTGAGAAGCTCAAGGACAATCCCATGAGTAAGTTGAAAGAAATGCTTGATCAGGCCATAGAGCAGGAAGATTATGAGAAAGCTGCCAAAATCAGGGATGAAATAAATAAGCGCAATTAGCTCACCTTGTATGGGAATTTTTAGGGCAACAATTGGGCTGCTGTTTATTGTCGGGTTTGCCTGGATATTTTCAAAAGACAAAAAATCGATTAACTGGAGTTTGATCCTTGGAGGGCTTGTGCTGCAAATTTCCATAGGATTATTAATTACCCAGGTCGAATTCATAAATGTAGCATTCAGTTTCGCAAGTAAATTTTTTGTTAAGGTTATTGATTTCACCAATGAAGGGACGGCTTTCTTATTTGGTGATATGCTGGATCAAAAAAAATACAGCTTCATTTTCGCTTTACATGTATTGCCTACAATCATCTTTTTCTCTACGCTGTCGGCAGGATTGTATTACCTGGGAATACTTCAGAAAATAGTGTTTGGCATAGCATGGGTCATGTCAAAAACCATGAGATTGTCAGGTGCAGAGAGTTTGTCGGCGGCAGGAAACATTTTTCTTGGCCAAACAGAGGCACCTCTATTGGTGAGGCCATTTATCCCGGACATGACAAAATCAGAGCTCATGTGCCTGATGACTGGAGGAATGGCAACAATAGCAGGAGGCGTATTGGCAGGATATGTAGCTTTTTTGGGAGGTGGAGACCCTGCGGAGCAGGTTAAATATGCCACTTTTTTACTGAGTGCCTCCGTGATGAATGCTCCTGCGGCAGTGGTCATGGCAAAAATTCTAATCCCGGAAAATGAGTACGACAAGTTAAACCCTGATTTAAAAATGAGTTCCGTAAAAGTCGGCGCTAATTTGATTGATGCACTGGCAAGAGGAGCTGCCGATGGGTTGAAACTGGCATTAAATGTAGGTGCTATGCTTCTGGCATTTATAGCAGTTATTGCTGCGATTAATTTTGTATTGAAAGATGTCGTGGGAGAGTTGACAGGAATAAACCAGCTTATATCAGCATCCACCAATGGGGTTTTTGATGGCTTTTCTTTGCAATATGTATTGGGAAATATATTCCGCGTATTTGCATATATGATGGGCGTAGATTGGAGTGAATCCTTGCAGGTAGGAAGTTTGCTGGGACAAAAAACGGTGATTAATGAATTTGTCGCTTATATGGATCTTGCCAATATGAAATCTGTGGGAGCTTTGAATGATAAGTCCGTAATCATTGCCACCTTCTCATTATGCGGTTTTTCAAACTTCAGCTCCATTGCTATACAAATCGGTGGAATAGGAGGGATGGCACCAAATCGCCAGGGAGACATTTCTAAATTAGGACTCC
>JAUUZS010000020.1 GCA_030589835.1 Cyclobacteriaceae bacterium | reverse complement strand
GCCCATTTATTTTTGATGTTTCCAATCCACTTCAATTTGTGGTCGCCATGGAAAATCTTGTGGTGTTTAGCTTATTGATTTTTTCAGTTTTGAAATTGAGGTTTCGAATCCCACTGAATAATATTTTTGTGATGTCCACCTTCATTTATGTCAGTTCACTTGCTGTATTACTATCTTTTTCGACTCCAAATTTAGGGACGCTATCACGGTATAAAGTCGGCTATTGGCCATTTTTTGTACTGCTGGTGATGGTAATCTATTTTTTGGCACAAAAAAAGGCCAGGCCCTCAACAAGCCTGAGCCGTATATTTAAAATCCGATAATGTTAGAGGTTATTATAATACTGCTGAACCTTGGATTTCACCTGCCCGTAGATAGGCTTGCAAAATTCTATAAATAAATGCTGTGGCGGTGGTGGCTGCATAGCCTCCTGATTTGCAATGTTGAGTTGTTCACGGGTCAAAGCCCTTTCATCGCCGTTGAAATTTCCCCATTTATTTACCCAAATAAATTCACCGGGAAATTTTTCATGAAGCACCACGGTATTGGATTTGGCATCCATTATTCTCATACTCAATAACCCCCTTGAAATAACCTCTCGTGTATTTTCTGTGAATTTAGCTTTTACCGTTCCATAAACATTAATATACTCTTCTTTAGGGACGTTCACGCCTGAAGATTTGCCTAAATTTCCTGTATAACCGTCACAAGGGCCTATTTTATCGCCATGATCAAGGTGTGCCTGAAGGGCCGACACGCTAACTTCGATCGTTTGTTTAGCATTAGAATTTGGGTTTGGTGTATGACAGATTACGATTTTTTGTTCTACAGGTGTTGCCGCCTGAACCGATGATTTGGGTATCCTGGCAATTACTACGCTATCTTTGGAGGTTTCAATGATCCGTTCCTGGTTATTTACCTGGCCAACCACGAAATCATCAAATTGAAAAACCAGGATTTGATCTGGGTCTTTCAGGTTTTCGTCGCGCATGGAATAAAAACGAATAAATTCATTGTCGTTATAATTAAACAGAAATTGCTCGATCTGATCCTGAAAAAACTGAGCGCTTAGCCCTGCTTTCATGCTCGGTACCGGAACTTGGTCTACAAGGACTTTTAGCGTAGCAAAATATTTCGCTTCTTCAATTTTTTCCCTCACATCCTTGTAACCGGGAAAATATAAATCAGATTGGATAAAATGTTCATATGCTTGAATGGCATAAGGCCTGGAGCCCATGGCAAGAGATTCTTGCCCGGCAGTATATCGTTCTGCAGCAGCTTCCTGGGTATGGAATTTTAGCTGATTGTAAAAATCCTCAGGATATGGGATAACTTGCAAGGCACCGGGGCTTTTTTGGATGGCATCGTGCATATTGTTGAGCATTTTATAGGAATCAACAATTTTTCCGTTTTTAAATCGATCCTGGCTGCTTTTCATCCTGTTTACCTGAGCCTTGTAATAATCCACACCCATAGGATAGGCCTGACTAAGAATCTCAATCGATTTTTTATGTTTTGGATTTTTTCTCAGTTTACTAACTGATTGCATGACGGAGGAATAATAATTCCCGGATTCAAAAGATTTCTTGCTGGAATTACATCCCCATTGTCCTGCTATAACAATGATTAAAATAATGATACTAAACTTTTTCATCTTAAAATGTGTCTGTTTTCGATATTTTTCGGCAATTGTAGCAATACCGTTTCTAAAAAATAATTACGCAAATAAGCAATAGCACCAATAAATACCTTGCCTATAATTATCCAAAAGGATCATCGGTAACTTTTACGTTGGAATTGTACTAAAAAGTGGAATAATGAAACATTATTTTAATGAAGAGGCTATTCTTAGATCTCCTTATTTACAAGCTGTTTTTCATAAAGTTGCCTGAAAATACTGTCGGATGTCATAAGCTGATTATAGGTTCCGCTTTCAATAATATGGCCGTCGTCCAATACAATGATCCGGTCCGCCAATTTAGCAGACGACACTCTATGCGAAATGATGATGCTTGTCTTGTCGGCCATTAATTTCTGTAAACTATTCAAAATGTTGTGTTCTGTTTTTGTGTCAACAGCAGAAAGACAATCATCTAAAATCAGCAAACGAGGTTCTTTGGCCAGGGCCCTGGCAATAGACAAGCGTTGTTTTTGCCCTCCGGACAACGTGATGCCTCGTTCTCCCAATATCGTTTCCAGTTGCATGGGAAACTCCATCACATTCTCATATAGGTCAGCATTTTTTAATGCTTCTATGGTTTTGTGTTTATCAAGATCATTTAAACCAAAAGCCACATTATTTGAAATGGTGTCAGAAAAAAGAAAAACGTCCTGAGGCACACTGCCCATCTGATCCCTGAGTTTGGTGGGATTGTAATGCTTCAGGTCAATGTGATCTACCAGTATACTGCCTGATGAGGGATCGAACATGCGACCAATCAGGTTTGCAATGGTACTTTTTCCACTGCCTGTTGTCCCGATAATGGCCAGTGATTCTCCAGGATTTACTTTGAAGGAAATATTTTTTAAAGCTTTGATACCGGAATCCTCGTAGGTAAAACTTACATTTTTAAATTCTACCTGACCATCGATTTCCTTTTCGATGTTCTGCTCTGAAACGATATCGTTTTTGGTGTTAAGAAATTCATTAATTCGCTTTTGAGAAGCCGCTGCGCGTTGTATAATGCTTGTTATCCACCCGAGGGCGGTAACCGGCCAGGTCAATAAATTTACATACAAAATAAACTCCGCAATATTGCCAATGGTCAATGTACCATTTATTACTTCTGTGCCGCCAACAAATATGGTTAGCACCGTGCTCAAGCCAATAAGTGACATGATCAATGGAAAAAACATGGCATTTACCTGAGTGAGCTGAAGGGATTTCTTTTTATAATGATCGCTCTCATCGGTAAATTTTTCTAGTGAACCGGCCTCCCTGGCAAATGATTTGAGCACCCGAATCCCACTAAATGCTTCCTGCACAAAAGTAGAAAGGGAGGAAAGGCTCTCCTGGATTTCCTCCGCTCTTTTGTTGATGATGTTGTTGACAAAATAAATGCTTATTGAAAGAAAAGGAAGAGGAATTAAAGCATACAAAGTCAATTTGACACTGATAGAAAGCATCACCGGCAAAAGGATCAATGCGAGAATTAGCATATTTAATCCATACATAATCGCCGGCCCTATATACATTCTCACCTTACCAACATCCTCAGAAATTCTGGCGATCAGGTCGCCGGTATTATTTTTTCTATAAAAACTCAATGGCAAGGACTGATAGTGATTAAACACTTCATTTTTAAGGTCGTATTCGATGTGCCTTGACATGATAATTATGGTCTGTCTTACCAAAAAAAGAAATAATCCTCTCAATAGAGCGATGAATAGGATTAAAACCCCATAAAAAACAATGCTTCTATTGATCGAAGCCCTAAAAATGTCCTGCAAATCCAGGCCATCAAAGGATTTGTAAATGCTCAGGTTTTCCGCAACGAGATCAAGGGCATACCTTACCAATTGTGCCGGTAAAATTTGAAATATGGTGGATAGTATGACAAAGAGCAGCCCTAACAACAAATAGGCTTTATATTTTATAAAATACTTATTTAAATATCGGAGTTCCTTCACTTGAGCATTGAATGGTTAACTTTGTTTATACCAAATATGTACGATCTATTCCGATTGTATTAAAAGTAAAAAGTAGTAATTTTGCCATGTTTTAAATTATCGGAGATCATTTGGCAAAAGTAGCCAATCTGATAAAATAATGGTATCAATGATAGAAGTAAATGATATAAAAAGAACCAAAGCCCTTGAGGTTTTTGGTGAAATGGCAAAAAACGATCATGAACAGATTGTTTTTTGCAATGATAGTGAAACAGGATTGAAGGCAATTATAGGCATACACAATACGGTGCTCGGTCCTGCATTGGGAGGCACAAGAATGTGGGAGTATACCTCCGATGCCGAAGCCCTAAATGATGTGCTGAGGTTGGCCAGGGGCATGACCTACAAAGCTGCAATATCAGGATTGAAACTAGGTGGGGGAAAAGCCGTGATTATTGGCAATGCTGACAAATTAAAAAATGAAGCTTTTCTTAGACGTTTTGGGAGATTCGTAGAAAGTCTTAACGGCTTGTATGTCACGGCCGAGGATGTCAATATGTCCCCGGACGATATGGAGTATATTTCCATGGAAACAAAACATGTTACTGGCTTATCGGAAAGTATAGGTGGGGGAGGTGATCCATCGCCAATGACTGCCTATGGGGTATATATGGGGATGAAGGCTTCTGCAAAAAAGGCCTATGGTAATGATTCATTAGAGGGCAGGCATGTGAGTGTGCAGGGTACAGGTCATGTAGGCATGTATCTTTTAGAATACCTGGCCAAAGAAAATGTGAAGCTCTTTGTGTCAGATGTCAATGAAAACAGAGCAATAGAAGCCGCCGCCAAGTTTGGCGCCCAGGTAGTTGGCCAGGAGGAAATTTATGATTTGGATGTAGATATATATGCTCCTTGCGCTCTGGGTGCTACCATAAATGACAGTACCATTGACAGGCTGCATTGTAAGATTATCGCCGGTGCGGCAAACAATCAGCTGAGTGATGAGTTACTTCATGGGCAATTATTGGCAAAAAAGGACATTATTTATGCGCCTGATTTTCTGATTAATGCCGGAGGATTGATTAATGTAGGCATAGATTACCTGGGAGGGTGGAGTAAAGAAAAGGTACTGCTTAAGATAGAAAAGATTTACCAGACAACCTTAGATATCTTAAATCTGGCTGAGCAAAAAGGAATCCATACGCAAGAGGCTGCCATGAGCGTGGCAAAAAAGAGAATTTCTGAAGTTGCAAAAAATTAAGATGAACCCATGATGTGTACTTTCGGAAGCGGAAGTCAGCCCACACATCCGATATTACATGATAACCATTTTGTAATAGTATAATGGATTAGTGGTGGCTATATATGAGTGTTCTTTCAATAACAAAATAATAAATGATAAATCGTCGGTCGCTAAGAATAAAAGCATTCAAAAACCTGTATTCCTACGAAAGCTGCAAAGGGGCAAATTACCTGATGGGATTGGATATCATTGATAAGAGGTTTTCTCCAGACCTCAATTCCATGGATATAATTGATAAAGACGAACTACAGCGAAAAAAAGCACTGGCTCTAGAACTCTACGATCTGAAATTTAGCAAGGAGGATCAAAATTCAGTTTCTCTGGAGGAGGCAGATGAAGATGTAGATCAGGAAGTAAAGGATGCAGTGAGATATGTAGGAAATCAAAATTCCCTGGATTTAAAAAGACTCTCAAAAGATCTGTTGAGCGAAGCTTCAAAGGTGACAAAATCTCATCTCTTGATTCTTTCCTTATTGGAGGAAATGGCCTTTCAAAACAAAAAGATTGCCGATGAGAAGAAATCCTTAACTAACGTTCTTGGTAAAAAAGCGCAATCCGGGACAAATTTGTATTTCAATAGGGTTGTTGAGAAATTGAAAGGTGATGAAACCTTTCAGGAACGCAAAGGAAGCAACAAAACGAGTTGGGCTAAGTGGGCAGATCAATTGAGGGATTGGTATAAAGGCGTACTGAATAAAGATGAGGCCTTTCGGGAGTACATCATAAAAGAAAGCACCAATTATGAGGAAGATTGGGAAATTCTCGATTATATTTGTCGAAGGATCATTTTTAAAAATGACGTTTTTACCAGTTTTTTTGAAGATATTGACCTGGACTGGTCAGAGAATAAACCAATCATCAGAAGCTTGGTTTTAAAAACGCTGAAATCGGTAAAGGAAGAATCAATGAGTATGCAAATCGCCGATATCTCCTACAATTGGGAAGACGATTCGGAATATGTAAAGGAGCTTTTTAATTTTACCGTCCGGGAAAATGATTACCTGGAAAGTTTGTTGAAAAAAAAGTTGCTAAATTGGGATATCGAACGGGTTGCGATGACAGATAAGGTGTTATTGAAAATGGCAGTGGCAGAATTGATCAGTTTTCCCAGCATCCCGACGAAAGTTACAATTAATGAGTTTATTGAAATTTCAAAAACATTCAGTACCCCTAAAAGCAAAAAATTCGTTAATGGTATATTGGACGGGCTTTGCATAGAACTCGTAGATAAGGGTGTTATAAAGAAAAGCGGGCGAGGGTTAATAGACAATAAATAAAATATATTGACATGAGTAAAAGATCAAATTCAACATTAGCATTTATCATAGGGGCAGCTGCAGGAGCTATCCTGGGTATTCTGTATGCGCCAGATAAAGGTTCGAGTACAAGAGATAAACTTTCTTTTTTAGTGGATAAATATAAAAACGAATTGGAAGAGATTATCGAAAGTATGATCGAAGGGGAAGAAGGCACCTCAACCGTCGCTAAAGAAAAAGGAAAAAAAGTAATTAGTGACGCCAAAGATAAAGCAGAAAAATTGCTTAAAGACGTCGATGACCTGATAGGACAGATCAAAGGAGGAAAAAATTAAAAAAATCAATATAAAGATGAAAATGCTGTATTATAAAATACTGATGCTTGTGTTTATGGCAGGAGCAATAAGTGCCTGTTCAAATAAAAAAATTGAGAATAACATTAAAAGCCTGGAAAGGCGAATAGCCGTTCTTGAAGGAAAATCTACTGGAAGTAGTACGACGCCTGTGGCACCCGCAACAAAGCCTGTCGCAGTGGCAAATACTGCAAATGACACTGATATTCCCGTAATGACATTTAATACTACAGAGTACAATTTCGGAAGTGTAACGGAAGGTGATATTGTTGATTATACCTTTGAATTTACCAATACCGGTGCTTCAACGTTGATCATTAACAAGGCCACCGCCACATGCGGCTGTACCGTGCCCTCCTGGCCAAAAGAGCCGATAGCTGTCGGCGGAAAAGGACAGATAACGATTAAATTTAATAGTGCGAACAGAAAAAATCTTCAGACGAAATACGTGAATATCAATGCGAATACAATGCCCGAAGTGACCAGACTTAAAATCACGGGCAATGTCATCCCAAAAGATAATACAAATAGTTAATTTATAAATAAAAATTTATGTTAGGAATATTATTACAAGTCGGGGGAGGATCAGCAGGGTACGGTAATTTATTACTTATAGGAGGAATTATCGTAATCTTTTATTTTTTTATGATTCGACCACAGCAGAAAAAGCAAAAAGATCAGAAGAATTTTTTAAATGATATAAAAAAAGGTGATAGCGCCGTTACTATGGGAGGAATCCATGGAAAGATAGTCTCCATAGAGGAGGATACGCTGTTGTTGGAAGTAGACAGAGGAACAAAAATTGTCATTGAGAAATCGTCTATTTCTCTTGAGGCGAGTAAAAAATACGAGGAGAAAAAAAAGTGAGTTAGTTGGTTGATGTCAGAAAAATAGTTTTTGCTTTAGAAAATTTTTTAAGGCCACTTAAAGGTGTGAACTGGAAAGTGGTTTTACTATGCTTTTCGACAGCCGCTACTTTCTGGTTTTTCAATGCGCTAAATAAAGTATACACCACGCGGATCAACTACCCTGTTAAGTTGGTTTTTGACAGGGATAGTTTAGTAGCCTTGAAAGATGCACCCGACGAAATTCCCATCAATGTTACTGGTGGAGGATGGCAATTGCTGAAAAGAACGATTTCAGTAAATGTAGAACCTGTGATTTTAAAGCCTGAAAACCCGGTTCAAACCACATTTTTTACTGCCAGTAATTTACTGCCCATATTTTCTGAACAAATCACCGAATTGAACATCAATTATATTGCAATTGATACTATTGAGTTTAAAATTGATCCATATGCCGATAAAAGGCTTCGTATAAAATTGGATTCTTCGAGCATACAGCTAAAGGATGAATTTTACATTACATCGGAGCTTATGGTGGAGCCTGATTCTGTTAATTTTCGTGGCCCGATTTCTCAAATCAATAAGCTCCCGGATGTATTTTTGGTTTCTTTGTCAGATAAAAACATCAACAATCGCTATGACGAAGAATTGAGCCTCGATCTTTTTTCCCCTTCTCAGATCAAGAAAAATCCTGAGGTGATACGAATAAGATTCGATGTAGAAGAGTTTGTAGAACAAAGTACCTTCCTGGATATCGAACAAGTAAATTTCCCTTACGATTCCACAGCATATATACAAACAAGCACTGTAGAGGCATTTTATAAAGTCCAGAAAAGTTTTAGAAACAAAACAAAAAAGGAAAATTTTTTGATCATTGCCGATTTAAATAATATACATGCCACAGATTCTACGATTACAATCGAAGAAATGGATGTGCCAAAACACATCAAGGACATCACATTTAAGGAAAACCGAGTTAAAGTAATTTATGCTCAATAAGCCTTTAAGGATCGGAGTTACGGGAGGAATCGGAGCCGGAAAATCTGTAGTTTGTCAAATATTTGGCTTGTTGGGTGTCCCGGTTTATAATGCTGATGAAAGGGCGAAAGTCTTGATGGTGCGTGAAGAGACGGTTGTTGCATCCATAAAAGCGAAATTTGGCAATGGTGCATACCTGATCGATGGATCCTTGAATAGCGTATTTCTTGCAAATCATGTTTTCAAAAATAATAGCAGGCTAAGGGCCATTAATGAAATCGTACATCCTGCCATAGCCATAGATTTTGAAAGGTGGTCAAAAAACTATACCGGACAGCCATACCTAATCAAGGAAGCTGCCCTTTTGGTAGAATCAAATTCATATACAATGCTGGATTACCTAATTACGGTGACTGCACCTGTCGATATTCGAATCGTTAGGACGCTCGCCAGAGATCCTCATCGCACCAATGTGAATGTAAAGGAGATTGTTTCAAAGCAGTTAAGTGACGTCGATAAAATTTCAAAATCTGAATTTGTCATCACCAATGATGGCCAATCTTTAGTGATACCGCAAGTGCTAAAAATCAATGATTTTTTGATTAGTCGGGCACAGACTGGTTAATTTTCAATATTTTAGGTAAATTCGTGCATCAATTTTTTTTATTTGAATGGAAGGCATAAAATCTTCATACTCCGAAGAGCGAAGGCATCATATTTTTGAAAGTGAATTTCTACCACATATAGATGCAATGTATAATTTTGCCTATCGCATTACCTTTGATGAAGCAAGTGCAAAGGATTTGATCCAGGACACCTATTATAAAGCGTTTAGATTTATTGAGTCTTTTCATGAGGGGACAAATGCCAAAGCCTGGCTGTTTAGAATTTTAAAAAATAATTTCATTAACGAGTTTCGCAAAAAAAATAAGGAGCCATCAATGGTAGATTATCAGGATGTTGAAACTTATTATAACTCAGATGATGTTAATGAAGTAATAACAAGTGATTTAAGAGTAGAAGTACTCCAGGATATGATTGGAGATGAAATATCAAATGCCTTGAATGCATTGGCAGTTGATTTTCGAATTGTGATTATTTTGTGCGATCTTGAAGGCTTTACTTATGAAGAGATGTCAAAAATTCTTGATATTCCAATTGGAACTGTCAGGTCGCGCCTTCACAGAGCAAGGAATTTGCTGAGAGAAAGGTTGAAGAATTATGCTAAAACGATGGGATATAAATAGCTGATTTATGGAAAAAAAGAATGGTAAAGAATTGCTGGATTGTTGCATAATCAAAAAATGCGGAGGAGATGGAGGATGTGATAATTACTCAGTCAGGAGGGACTTAATTCAAAAAGTCATCGATGGTCAGGCTAACAAGGATGAAAAAACCATGTACGATGACGTAATTTCTAAATGCAGTGATTGTCAATGCAAGCAATATTGCGAGCAAGAGCTGGCGATAAAAAACCTTCTTCAAACCAAGCTGGATCGCAAAAGGGTCCCCTTAGATATCGTCGAAAAAATAAAAACAAAAATTTATAAAGCATACTGATGTATGGATAATGGAAAAGCAATTATTTTTTCTGCCCCATCAGGATCAGGCAAGACAACAATAGTAAGGCATCTCCTAAAAACATTTGATTTTCTTGACTTTTCTATATCCGCAACTACAAGGCCGAGCAGGGCTGATCGTGAAATACACGGAAAAGACTATTATTTTCTTTCCTTAGAAGAGTTTAAAAAAAAAATATTGAACCACGACCTGGTGGAATGGGAAGAAGTATATGGTGGCAATTATTATGGAACACTAAAGTCAGAAATTGATAGACTTTGGTCCATGGGCAAGCATGTTGTGTTTGACGTTGATGTTAAAGGAGGACTAAAATTAAAAAAACACTTTAAGGAGAAGTCCCTGGCGATTTTTGTGAAGGTAAAAAATTTGGATATGCTGGAAGATCGCCTCCGACATAGAAATACCGAATCTGATGCCAATATTAAAAAGCGGCTTGCCAAAGCTGAATTTGAAATGACATTTGAACAAGGGTTTGATATAACCTTGATCTCTGACAAATTGGACAATACCCTTCACGAGGCTGAAAACATGGTACTGAATTTTATCCATTCAGATAAAAATTAATACGTCATGCAAATAGGTCTATATTTTGGCTCATTCAATCCTATCCATATAGGTCACCTGATCGTTGCTCAGGCAGTGCAAGAACGGACAAACCTCGATGAAGTATGGTTTGTGGTATCGCCTCAAAATCCTTTAAAAAAAAGCAATACGCTATTACACGAATTTGATCGATACGATTTGGTGAAACTGGCTATTGAGGATAACGATGCATTCAGGGTGAGCGATGTTGAATTCAATATGCCCAAACCAAGCTATACGATTGATACGCTAGTCTATTTGAAGGAAAAACATCCGGGGCATAAATTCAAATTAATAATCGGAGGAGACAATCTTTCTATTTTCCCTAAATGGAAAAACAGTCGCCATATTATTGATGATTTTGGATTGATTGTCTATCCTCGGCCACGCGAAAATCCGGGCAAGCTTATTGACCACCCTAATGTTAGCTTTATTGAAGCCCCATTACTGGATATTTCAGCTACATTTATTAGAAAATGTATCCGGGAAAACCAATCTATCAGGTATCTCGTGCCGGAAAAAGCCTGTGAATACATTTATCAGAGAAAGTTATATAGGTAATCCTATCCTATGTGCCATTCCCTCAATTGCACTAAAGAATAAGCTGTGAATATAAAGAATCAGATTTCATTATATTCGCTTTGTTGCCAGAAATACTCGCAGGTTTAAGTCTTTGAATTTAGCATCAGGAATAACACCTTCCAGACCCGGATACAAAAAGCATTAGCAATATTCGATGTATTAGAAAAGATACCTGCGCTACTGCACTAAAAGTAATGAATAGAGGTGCCTTTATTAGTATCGTGATTTATTTTCGGAATTATCCGGATTAAACCGTCATGATTTCGTCTTCTTTTTTTGCAAGGAACGCATCAATCTTTTTAATGAAGTCATCAGTAAATTCCTGAACAATTTCTTCAGCGTTTTTCACTTCGTCTTCAGAGATGTGATCTTTTAAAAGTTTTTTCAGATGGTCTTTGGCATCTTTTCTCACATTTCTTACGCTTACCTTGCCATGTTCAGCTTCGTTTCTTGATTGCTTCACCAAATTTTTTCTTCTTTCCTCAGTAAGCGGGGGAATGTTGAGCCTCACAATTTCACCATCATTTTGAGGGTTTAATCCCAGGTCACTATTGATAATGGCTTTTTCTATTCCAGAGAGCATATTTTTTTCCCAGGGTTTTATTGCCAGGGTTTTAGCGTCGGGAGTATTGACAGAAGCTACCTGACTTATGGGAGTTGGATTTCCATAATAATCAACCATCAGGCCATCAAGCATGCTTGGCATGGCTCTGCCGGCCCTGATCTTGGCCAGGGCATGTGCAACATGCTGAACTGATTTTTCCATGTGGTCTTTTGCCTCTTCTAAATAAAATTCTAGTTCCTCCATAATTATGCTTTTTTCTTAACGTACTAGTGTCCCTATTCGGTGACCTTCAATAAGTTTTAAAAGATTGCCTGGCTTATTCATATCAAATACAATAATAGGCAAATGATTTTCCTGACATAAGGTGAAGGCTGTCATATCCATAACATTAAGCCCTTTTTGTATCACATCATTATAGGATATTTCTGAAAAGCGCGTTGCGTCCGGGTTTTTTTCAGGATCTTCGGTGTAGATCCCATCGACTCGTGTTCCTTTAAGGACAACATCCGCTTCAATTTCAATAGCTCTTAAACTAGCAGCTGAATCTGTGGTAAAGTATGGATTTCCTGTTCCGGCCCCAAAAATGACCAACCTGCCTTTTTCTAAATGTCGAATAGCCCTTCTTCGTATAAATTGCTCACAGACCTGTTCGATATTTATTCCTGACATCAGTCGCGTAAAAATTCCCGCACCTTCAAGCGCACTTTGAAGAGCCATAGAATTGATGACGGTAGCCAACATGCCCATGTAATCCCCTTGTACTCTGTCCATTCCGGATTGCTCTGCCTGAATACCCCGGAATATATTTCCTCCGCCAATCACTATAGCAAGTTCTACACCACTTTCCTTTGCTGTTTTTATCTCCTGAGTATATTGGTCAAGTCGTTGAGGGTCAATTCCAAATTTCTGTTTCCCCATCAAGGCTTCTCCGCTAAGTTTTAACAGAATGCGTTTGTACTTCATATCTTTAAAAAATTTTTATTGACAAATATAATATTGTAATAAAGATTAAATAGAAATATCGGTCAAAATTGAATCGTCACAGTATTTTTTCGTAATAAAGGTATTATTATCCTGCAACAAACGGTTATAAATAAGTGCGTTCACCATCTTGTCGTCATATTTATAATAAAAGGGGCCTCAATAATTTTATTCAATTCAATGAGTTAAATATAAGTTTATTTACCTTTTTTTGTTAACTAAATAGGATTTGAAATATGGAAGTTAGAATTTTTTTGTTTGTAGCGGTGTTGATTTTAGTTGGCTTTGGCTCCTGCAAGGTGTCGGAAAAGAAAATAGTTGAGACAAATTCAAATCCCATTGAGCGTGTACAAGTCGATTCTTCTAGTTTAAATGCCATTAATGAAGAAACAGTCAGAGAATTAAAGCTTTACAAAGGGGAACGAACCCGTCATTTCAAACTATTACATACAAAGCTTGAGCTTAGTTTTGATTGGCAAAAGCAGTATTTAAACGGAATAGCTACCTTGATGTTGGAGCCTTATTTTTATGAGCAGTCCAATATACTAGTTGATGCTAAAGGATTTGAAATTCATGGGGTATCGATCATTTCTGGTGAGCAAAACGAGAAACTCAACTATTCCTATGATGGCAATAAAATAAACATCGAATTGGATAAGGGATATACAAAAGGCCAAAAAGTCAATATTATGATTGATTATACCGCAAAGCCCAATGAAGGTCTTGAGGAAATCGAAGGAGCGAATAGCAAAAAAGGGCTTTATTTTATCAATCCCAAGGGAGATGAAAAAGGGAAACCCAAGCAGATTTGGTCACATGGCGAAACCGAGTCAAATTCCAGATGGTTCCCAACACTTGATGCGCCAAATCAAAAATCGACCCAGGAAATTTTTATAACAGTCGATGAACAATACAAAACACTGTCCAATGGAACGCTGATTTATTCAAAGTCAAATGCGGATAGCAGCAGGACAGATTATTGGAAAATGGACAAACCTCACGCACCGTATTTATTTATGCTTGCTGTCGGTGATTTTGAAATCATTGAAGATGAGTGGAATGGTATGAAAGTGGATTACTACGTAGAGCCGGAATTTGCAGATTATGCAGACGATATTTTTGGCCGTACCCCGGAAATGATCGATTATTTTTCTGAAATATTAAACTATCCCTACCCATGGCAAAAATATAGCCAGATCATCGTTCGGGATTTTGTGTCTGGGGCAATGGAAAATACCACCGCTTCTGTTTTTATGGAAGAGTTGAATGTTAACCACCGCGAGTTGATAGACTATAATTGGGACGATATCATTGCTCATGAATTGTTTCATCAGTGGTTTGGCAATTTGGTGACCTGCGAATCCTGGGCCAATATACCGCTAAATGAGTCGTTTGCAACATATGGTGAATACTTATGGAAAAACCATAAAGATGGAGTTGATGAGTCACACTACCATTTATATAATGAGTTGGAAATCTATCTTAGCGAAGCAGAAAGTAAGAAAGAGGACTTGATTCGGTTTTATTATGATAAGGATGATGAAATGTTTGACAGTCATTCATACGCCAAAGGAGGACTTATTCTCCATTTGTTGAGAAACTACGTGGGCGATGAGGCGTTTTTCAAATCCCTGGAATATTATCTGAAATCGAATGCCTTTGGAAAAGCAGAAGTTCATGATCTACGATTGGCTTTTGAGCATATTTCAGGAGAGGATTTGAATTGGTTTTTCAATCAATGGTTTCTGGAATCCGGCCATCCAAAGCTAAGGGTCGAAGAATCATTTGATGGCGACAACAACACATATCTGGTTAAAGTATGGCAGGATCAGGACCTCGATTTATACCCCGTGTATAAATTGCCTTTGGTCTTGGATTTATGGAAAGATGGAGAGCTGGGTCAGTATATTGTCGAAATTGATAAGCCATATCAGGAATTTGAATTTGAGGACATAACAAATCCGGATTTGGTAATTGTTGACAGTGATTATGTGTTGGTAGGAGAGATCACACACCCAAAAACAACTGAGCAATACCTATTACAATATACAAATTACAAGGATAATGTGCGGGCCAGGATTGAGGCAATGGAATATTTTTTGGATAGCCCATACGATTCAATTTCACAAAAAGTAATAAGCGATGCCTTACATGATCCTTTTTGGGTAATCCGGGAAGAGGCACTGGAGGTTTTTGAAAAGGATACCACTTATTTTTTCGCAAAAAATGAGGAGCGGATTACAGAAATGGCTTTATCTGATCCGCATTCCTTGGTAAAAGCAGGGGCAATAGCTGTATTGGCCTCCAAGGAAAGGTCAAAATACATCGATATTTTCAAATCAAATCTTTATGATTCATCTTATTCTGTGGCCGGCAATGCTTTGTACGCCTACTTGCAAAGTGGAAACGAAGATGTTGATGGTGTTCTCCAGGTTTACTGGAAAGAGACAAATTTCAATATTACTTCCTCCATTGCAGATTATTATATACAAAAGCGGGATCATAGCCAGTACCCTTGGTTTTCTGATAAACTGGACAAATATTCGAGTAGCGACTTGTGGTATTTTATAAAATTATTTGGCATGTATTTGCTCACGGCCCCCGAAGACCAGCTTATGCGTGGTATCAAAGAATTGGAACAGATTGCGAATAATCATCATCAGTTCTATAATCGATTGTCTGCTCTCCAGTCTCTGGAATTGCTTTCTGATGCGGAAGGGGTTTCGGAAATTATTGCTCAAATAAAGGCCAATGAAAAAGACCCAAGGGTAAGAGCGTACTTCGAATAATCAAAATGGTCGTCCCTAGTTTCATGATTATAACTTTTTATTATGGTGACTCAGAAAAAAAGCATACAATTTTCTTTAATTATTTGAATAATAGAAAAAAGGATATACTTTTGCAGTCCCTTAAAAATAAAGCAGATCAGATTATGCATTTTTGGGGGTAGTTCTTTTAAATATGAAAACCGGGGAGATACCAAAGTGGCCAACTGGGGCAGACTGTAAATCTGTTGTCTTCGACTTCGAAGGTTCGAATCCTTCTCTCCCCACTTTGCAAGATTGTGGTAAAATATAAATTCTGTACTTTAGGGGAATGAGTTTTAAAATTACTAAATTGCGGGAGTAGCTCAGCTGGTAGAGCGACAGCCTTCCAAGCTGTAGGTCGCGGGTTCGAACCTCGTCTCCCGCTC
>JAUUZS010000508.1 GCA_030589835.1 Cyclobacteriaceae bacterium | reverse complement strand
TATTCAATAGCATCTTTATATACTATCTCCAATAAACCCTTGCCTAAAATACGGTGGACTTCCATACATTTTCCATTATTTTGTCAGCTTTCTTTTTGTAAGGGATATGCATGCCTATCGAACAGGCAGGCTGGTTTTGAATATTTTATAAAATTAATCTGAGAATCTGTGGCATTATGTTTTTACCCACACAAATCAACATAGAGCCCATTTTTTATATGGTGCAATAACATCTGAGCTCAGTATTTTAAATGATTTTCAGTTTTGAAATCGCAAGTCATTTATAATTGTTTTTGCCGCAAGTATTCGGTAATCGGTTTTCAGTAATCGGTAAAACCTGACGATAAACGTTTTACTGATCACCATTTACTGATTACTGTTTACTGATTAGATAAAATATTTAAAACAGTAATTGCTTGTTTTTTCTTTCTCAGTAGAATTACTGAGCTCTTAACATATAAGGGAATAGGAGTTAAATATATGTATATTCCCATTTAGAATGAGATTTCGAACAACTTTAACAGGTAAGAAAATGCATCCCCTAAATCACCCACTTAGTTACTTGACGATAATCATAATAGTTTCAGTTATTAATTTATCATGTGATAACCCTATTGAAGGAACTTACACCATTGTCGATAAGCCAGATGCCAACCATATCAATAATCACTATGTAAGCAATCGAACTCCATTAATACCCAGCGCACTCATCAAACTGCCAATCGGATCCATAAAACCTCATGGCTGGTTGGGAGAATATTTGATCCGTCAGAAAAATGGATTGACAGGAAATTTGGGCAAGATAAGTGCGTGGCTTCAGAAAAAGGACAATGCCTGGCTATCAGGAGATGGTAAGGGAAATTGGGGATGGGAAGAGGTGCCTTACTGGCTCAAGGGCTATGCCAACATTGGCTATATCCTGGAAGACCAGGAAATGATTAATGAGGCAAAAATCTGGATTGAGGGAACGATCAACAGTCAGCAAGCCAATGGTTTTTTTGGTCCCGACTTCGCATGGAAAAGTTATGTATCTGAAGATCAAAGAACAGATAAGAAACGGGTAGAGGAACTTCAAGTTCGTGATTATTGGGCGAATATGATTATGCTTTATTGCCTTCAATCCTACTATGAATATTCTGGTGATGAACGGGTGATCATTTTGATGACTAACTATTTTAGTTACCAATTAACTGTTCCGGATAATTTGTTCTTATCGGAAAAGAAATACTGGCAGCGCATCCGTGGTGGTGATAATCTGCATAGTGTACTTTGGCTATACAACAGAACAGGTGAGGAATGGTTATTGGAACTCGCTGAAAAAATACATCGAAATACTGCCCCATGGAAAAGCAGAGGTCATTCCAGATCTGCCATTGGCAATCCTAAACATATTCGAGGTGATATGGAGTGGCCTGACTGGTATGGAGACCTTATTGATTGGCACAATGTAAATGTAGCCCAGGCGTTTCGGGAACCTGCACAATATTATTTGATAAGTCATGATGAAAACGATCTCCAGGCGACCTATGATAATTTCAATATCATTCGTGAGCATTTTGGTCAGGTGCCGGGAGGTATGTTTGGCGCCGATGAAAATGCCCGGCCCGGATATGCAGACCCAAGACAAGGTATCGAGACCTGTGGCATGGTCGAGCAGATGAACTCAGATGAGCATCTTTTTAGAATCACCGGTGATAGCTTCTGGGCAGATCATGCCGAGGATGTTGCCTTCAATACCTATCCCGCAGCAGTTACTGAAGATTTTAAGGCATTGCGTTACATCACGAGTCCCAACATGGTGCTAAATGATAGTAAAAACCATCATCCGGGCATTGGTAATGGAGGCCCATTTTTGATGATGAATCCATTCAGTTCGCGTTGCTGCCAGCACAATCATGCCCAAGGCTGGCCATACTATGCAGAGAATCTTTGGATGGCCACTCCTGATAACGGTATAGCAACAGTATTGTATGTTGAAAATAAAGTAAGAGCGATAGTAGGTGACGGATCAGAAATTCAGATCAAAGAGGAGACAAACTATCCATTTGAAGAGGAAATCCAATTTAAACTATCAATACCGCAACCTGCGAATTTCCCATGGTATTTACGCATTCCTGGCTGGTGCAACAATGCGGAAGTATTGATTAATGGAATTAAAATTGATGTCAAACCAGAAGCAGGAAAGTTTGTTAGAATGGAACGCAAGTGGGCTGATGGAGATAAGGTGGTGTTGAAAGTGCCCATGGAACTATCCCTAAAATCATGGGGAAAAAACCACAATAGCGTAAGCCTGAATTATGGGCCATTGACTTTTTCATTGAAAATAGATGAACACTATGTGCAAGTAGAAAGTGATAAAACAGCAATTCATGATTCAAGATGGCAAAAAGGAGTTGAAAAAGAGAATTGGCCTTCCTATGAGATTTATCCATATTCTCCATGGAATTATGGATTAATTCTTGATAAAAATAATCTTAATGAATCGTTCAAAATCAATAAAAAAGCCTGGCCAACAGACAATTTTCCTTTTAGTGTAAGCGCGGTCCCCATCTCTATCTCAGCCAGGGCGAAACAAATTCCCGAATGGAAAATAGATGAATATGGCCTGGCGGGCGAATTGAAAGACAGCCCCGTCCTATCAAAGGAAGCAGAAGAAAATATTGAGCTAATTCCCATGGGGGCTGCTCGATTACGTATTAGTGCATTCCCTGTTATTGGAGATGGCCCTGATGCAGTAGAATGGTAACATGAAACTCTCTAAATAGAATCATATGAAAACATTATCTCAACATATTTGTGGAAGGATTACGATTACCTTAATGGTGCTCTTTTTATTAGTGATTGGTAGAATATCTATCGCCCAGGAACTATTTACTGCTCCAAATCACAATACTAAAACCCGATGGATAAGTCCTGAAAATCCTACGGGAGAAAAAGGAAAAGGCGGACTTACCAACAAAGGAGCCAAAGGAAATGCATTTTATATCATTCAACCCGGAGCTACTAAAACTCTGATGGAGGTAACAGGAGCAGGAATAGTTCAGCGCATGTGGATGAGCGGAACCATTGCCAAAAATGCCGAACAACGTCGAGCGGTAATCATCAATATGTATTGGGATGATGCAGCAAAACCGGCAGTGTCAGCACCGATTGGTGATTTCTTTGGTGTGGGTCTTGGGTTGATGGCGAAATATGATAACGAGCTGTTTTCCAGTCCAGAGGGAAGATCCTTTAATTTTACTATTCCCATGCCCTTTCGTACGGCAGCTAAAATTGAAGTTGTGAATGAGTCCTTGTCACAGGTGTTATTTTGGTATGATATCAATTACATTGAAATGAAGGAAGTGCCAAATGACGCTATGTATTTTCATACCTATTGGAGTAGAGACCTTAAAACCGAATTGGGAAAAGATTTCCAGATCTTACCAAAAGTGAAAGGCAATGGAAGATTTCTTGGTACAAATATAGGCGTGATTGGAGATAAAGGATACTTAGGTTCATGGTTTGGGGAAGGAGAAGTGAAAATTTACCTGGATGGAGATGTGGATCATCCCACCTTGCAGGGCACTGGAACTGAAGATTATATTGGTTCTGG
>JAUUZS010000215.1 GCA_030589835.1 Cyclobacteriaceae bacterium | reverse complement strand
TCAGACCGTGTGGCGCTAATATTTCGTTGCTTATAGTTTATCAGACCGGAATAATAAAATGGGGTCACGTGAGTTGGCATGGTAGATTTGGATTTCCCAAAAGCACTGATGGCCGTTTGGGTATCTCCAATGAGGTAGGCATTAATTCCCTGAATAAGGGAATTGTTGATTTTAAAACCTAGACCGAATTCGCCTACTGTTTTAGAAATGCCACTGAGGTTTGTTATCGTTGACATGTTTGAGGCAACGCCTTCAGCCCCTATTTGATCCAAGGGCACAACTATGCCCTCTGCCTCCCCTTTTGAATTTAGCACAGGACAACCAAATAATTGCTCATCAAGGGGGCCATCCAATTGTATTGCGTCTCCATAGCCTGTAAAATCAGATTTCTTCAACACTTTTAATGACTTGCTTTTTGAGGATTGTGGGCCTTCAGCATACACAATTTTAATCGTAGCCCCTTTTTCAGACATGGAGGAAGCGCTTTTCAGGCTCGTGATTTTAGCACTTAACATCTTGTCGAGTTCCAGCCTTACCACGCCGGAATTTGAATCAAAACCATTAATTTTAATGACTTTATGAATGGTGCTATCCTGAGTGATCGCCTGAGCAAAAGCACCATTTCTGAACAATGCAGCATGGGAAAATGCATGCCCCCCTTCTAAAAAGAATCCTGTCCCCTGCGCAAGTATGGTGCTGTCGCCCTTAAAAACCTGAACATGAAAAATGGCCTTATCGGACTGCGCCTGAATGGATGTTGACCAACATAAAATAACACTGAAAACACTAATCAAAAAATTTATTCGCCTGCTCATTGTCATGATGATTTGATATTAAATACAGGGACACCTAATTATGGAACCCCGGCAATGGAGCAAAATTATATTTTAAATATTAAAAATCCTGATTAACAGCAGGTTATGATTGCTTTAATATTGCGGTAAAAATTACATTGTGTTTACTATACTAAAAAGTCAGGCTGAAATGATGATTTCAGCCTGACTTTTGAAATACTTAATTGATTTGGTAAATGGATAAGAATGAATGTCAGTATAGTCACTGATTACTTACATTCTCAACACCTACAATTGTTCAAGGCATTCAGCTTAAAACGCAAATCCAAAGCTAATGGCATTTAATTCAGGCCCCTTGTTTTCGGCGAAAAGTGTACTCATGTCGTAGTTCACAAACATGTCCACCTCTCCATATCCCAAAACAAACCTGGCTCCGTATCTTAAATTATTCAAATAATAATTATCTTTTTCACGTAGCTTACTTTTATGGCCTGTTGATCGATAAACATTCTTTTGCCAACTGCCAATGCGTGTCCCAACATATCCACCAGCGCCTATACGAAAGCCATTTCTTCTGTACCGGGTCTTTTTTTGTACAAAGCCATCGTCGTAGGTCCGCTTACTTGTTCGATATCCAAAATCTAACATGGGAATAAAATGTGCATTCAGATGAACGACGGTGAGTTTGCTTTTTGACGATAGCCTATCTACGTCCCACTGCTCGAAGATGATGCCATCGTCACCTTTCACTAACTTAGTTCTGGGATCCTGGAATTTAAAATTATACCAACTGATACCTCCACCGTAATCCACGGCAAATTTCCCGGCTATATGTGTTTGCCAGGTAGGCATTATCGCCACATACCACGAGCCCCAGGGTTTTACCGTATATTGTTCATTATTGGCATCCGGGTACTTACCGTCTTCCAGGTAATTGTTCATACCAAAATCCAGACCCGATACAAAATCCGTTTTTCCTCCCGAAAAACGCTTTGCTTTACGCTCATAATTATAGGTGTTATTTTTTTCTGAATCTTCCTTTTCTGTGCTGCCAAATTCATTTTCCAGTTGCCGGAATTCATCATCTTCCTCCACGCTGTCTTTTAGGTACTTGGTGCCTTCGTCGTCCTGTAAAATAATTTTCTCAGCATCCTCCATCTCGTCTTTATTCGGTATTTCAATATCTTTTAACATCGAATTGATGTCATATTCTTTCAGCGCTTCCAGATCTTCCTTACTGTCAACCTGGATTAATATTGTCCCCTTATCTCCAAAATGGACTTCAATGGTATCCTTCGATGTCGTATTGTCAGGGAAATTTGCAGCGTTTGCCAAATATCCCGCAAGACATAATGCTGTACCTATAAGTATTGCTCTATTTTTCATTTTCAATGGTTTTTAAATTCCTTCCTTATTTGATTTGTTTAACAGCTTACCAATATTCAGTTCTAACAAGTCTTCCGTAGTGTTGCGCAACTTAGTTTTTCGATCTGCCGTAAGCAGGTGCTCGTTAGAGAATTTGGTGAGTTTATCAATTCCTTTATTGATTAAGGTATTTTTTCCTGAAGATGTCAATTCAGAATTTTCGTTTGCTTTGTAAATAATTTTTACCTGAGCATAGGTTTTTTTATTACCCTTTATTTCCAAGCCTTTTTCAGCTTCATCCATTGTTTTATTTTTAGCAAGCAGCACTTCTTCTATTGGCTCAGGCAATATTGGTTCTTCAATTACCTCTTTTGGTTCTTGAATTATTATTTTTTGTTCAATTTCCGGTTTATCCAATTCAACCCTGGCCATAACAGGCATTTTTACTTCAATCCTTTTAATCGGCGACTCACCTGGTAATGGTTTCTTAGCAATTTTTTCTACACTTTCTACTTCAGCAATACCCTCTTCATCGGATTTCACTATAAACTCTTTTTCATCTGCATTATTTATTTCCAAAATTACCTCTTCAGGCTTAGAGGTTGGTTGTTCTACATTATTCGCTTTATCATCCATGGCCTTTACCACTAATTGATCTTTTTTTATAGCTAGGGAATCCAATGACATATACCCGACATATCCTATTGTCGCAAACAAAAGGATGGATGCAGCAATTGCTAACCTCCTACCCCATTTTTTTCTTTTGTTCGCTGCCAACTGTCCATGAATTTGATCCCAAGCTTGTGGCGTTGGAATTTCCTCATACTTTGACAGTTGATCTTTAAATAATTTATCAAGTCTGCTCATTTGTTTATAATTTATATAACCCCTCCTATGGAGTATATTATCATCACGCTTTTATCCCTTTCAATAATAATCTCAGGTGTCGCCTGCCCCATCTTTATTTATTATTTTTTGCTCCAATACTTTTTCTGATGCCAATAACTTCTTTTGTAAATGCATCCTTGCCCTGCTCAATTGGGACTTCGAGGTATTTTCATTTATTCCCAACATATCAGCGATTTCTTTATGAGAATATCCCTCAATCGCATACAAATTAAAAATGGTTCGGTATCCACTAGGCAATTCGTTGACCATTTTTAGTAAATCTTTCGTTTCCAATTCTGTCAATAATTTATCGAAATCCGGTTCTTTATCTGCTGCTTCAATTTCTATCTCCAGGTACATCGCTTTGTTTTTTCTAATGTATCCCAAAGCCTCATTGATCATAATCCGCTTCATCCACCCTTCAAAACTTCCTTTCCCTTCGAACAAATCAAGCTTCACAAATACTTTCATAAAGCCATTGATCATCACATCTTCAGCCTCCATCTCTCCCCTGATATATCGCTTACACAGGCCAAGCATGGCAGAAGCATATTTATCATAAAGCATGCGCTGTGCTTTAGCATTATGCTTCTTACAAGCTCTGATCAGGTCAGTTTCTAAGATTGACTTTTGAATTTGAAGCTTCATTTAGATTGTTGTTCACCCAGTAGATGCAGATTGTTGTTCAGGAGTTGCATGCCTTCAAAAATTATTTTAAATAATTAAAATGCCAATTCATTTATTGGTTCAAAAGTTGATTGTTTTAGGTTAAGACTCCCCCCCATTTTCCAGGTTGCTATTTCTTTATGTTTTAATTTTCAGAACCCTAAACCTTGAACCCTGAACTCTAAACCCTGAACCTTAAACCATCTCACCCATGAAAATATCAATAATATGCTTTATAGTTAACCAATATTTGAATTTCGGTAAAATTATTAGCTTGAACGGTCACCGGGTTGATGTAATTTTTCCCGTCAAATCTATTGGCGAAAAGTCCCTCTTTTTCTATAACAAAAAGTGAATATTTCCCTGGCGGTAGCATTACCTTGAATGTGCCGTCTCTACTTGATTTAATCCTCCTGACTAATTTGCCGGAGATCGAAGCATAAAAATTTCCTTTGCTCCGATTCACATCATCTGCTTTTATCGCTTTATAAATAAAAACTTCTCTTTCTATGGGAATACCCTTGGCTCTGGCAGCGTAAGTCGTGTCGCCTATAGTTGGCATAAGGTTTCCTTCTACCCATCTGACTTCCCCAATGATCCCCTGCTTGTTTGAAATCCTTTTTTGAGTTGTGCAAGCAAATAAAAATAAAATGGCTATGAAAATAAAAAGAAAATTTTTCATGTTTACACGGCAAATAAATGACATAAAATACGATTTTATGACAAGCTGTCAGCCTGACCTTATTGAAATTAACGAAAAATCCATTGGAATGAAATTTGTCAATAGAGCGTCAATTGATATTTGAAATAAATAAAAGTTAAGATAATGCAAGAAAAAGGTAACATTTCAATCCACACCGAAAACATATTCCCTATCATTAAGAAATTCCTCTATTCAGATCATGAGATTTTTTTAAGGGAAATCGTTTCCAATGCGGTAGATGCGACACAAAAAATACAAAGGCTGGCGTCTATTGGTGAATTTAAAGGAGAGCTCGGCGAGCAAAAAGTTGAGGTTAAAGTCAACAAAAAGAAAAAGACAATTACCATCAGCGATAATGGCATCGGCATGACTGCCGATGAAATCAAAAAATACATCAACCAGATCGCCTTTTCAGGAGCTGAAGAATTCATTGAAAAATATAAGGATAAGGGTGACGAATCGCAGATCATTGGTATGTTCGGCCTTGGCTTTTATTCAGCTTTCATGGTTTCTAAAAAAGTAGAAATCTTAACCTTATCGTACCAGGATGGCGCTGAACCTACCCGATGGATTTGTGACGGAAGTACTGAATTTGAAATCTCTAAAGGAAAGCGAAAAGAAATTGGTACCGACATCATCCTGTACATCGATGACGACAATCAGGACTTTCTAGAAGACCATAAAATCAGGGAGATCCTAAACAAATACTGTAAGTTCCTGCCTACGCCAATTGTATTTGGTGAGAAGGAAGAAAACCTGATGGATGATAAAGGTGAGGTTATCAAGGATAAGGATGATAAGCCAAAAACCAAAAAAATTGCTGATGTCATCAATAACCCTACGCCGATATGGACTAAATCGCCAAGTGAGCTAAAAGATGAGGATTACCTGGCATTTTATAAGGAGCTATATCCATTTTCTGAAGATCCACTTTTCTGGATTCACCTCAATGTTGATTACCCATTTAACCTTACGGGTATTCTTTACTTCCCAAAAATCAAAAATGATTTTGAAATAAGTAAAAACAAAATCCAACTTTATTCCAGGCAAGTTTTCATCACAGATGAGGTTAAGGATATTGTTCCTGAATTTCTAATGATGCTTCATGGTGTTCTTGATTCCCCGGATATTCCGTTGAATGTTTCGAGGAGTTTTCTTCAGGCAGATGGAAATGTGAAAAAAATAAATAGTCACATCACCAAGAAAGTATCCGATAAGCTTAGCGAGTTATTCAAGAAAGACCGCCCAACTTTCGAGAAAAAATGGGAAAGCCTGAATCTGTTTGTGAAATACGGCATTATCGCAGATGAAAAGTTTTATGATAAAGCCAAAGATTTCACCTTGCTGGAAAATGTAGACGGCAAGTTCTTCACCTTTGAAGAATATAAAAAGCACATCGAAACGAACCAGACCGATAAGGACGGGAGTGCTGTTCACATCTATACTTCAGACCAAAATCAGCAGGACGGATATATTCAGTCTGCCAAAAACAAGGCCTATGATATATTGAAATTTGACGGGCCGTTAGACAATCACCTGATCAACTCACTTGAAATGAAGCTTGAGAAGACCAAGTGGAAACGTGTGGATGCCGATATCGTAGATAAGCTGGTCGAAAAGGATGAAAGTAGCGAAAGCGTACTTTCTAAAGATGATGAGGAAAAAGTAAAGAAAATCTTCGAAGAAGCCATCAACGATAAAAACTATACGGTACAGCTTGAGGCTTTGGCACCGGATGAGCTTCCAATCACCTTGATTTTACCGGAATTCATGAGAAGGATGAAGGATATGCAGAAAATGGGTGGCGGATCTCCATACATGATGATGGGCGATATGCCGGATCAATTTAATGCGGTGGTCAACAGTAATCATACAATGGTGTCTAAAATTCTGAAAACCAAAGAAGAAGAAAAGCAAAAAGAGTTAGCAGTCGAGGTTTATGAATTAGGTTTGCTAGGCCAGAATCTTCTGACCGGTAAGCGATTAACTAATTTCATAAAACGAAGTGTTGATCTTTTGGGATAAGCTATTATTAAACCTGACAGGTTTTAAAAACCTGTCAGGTTTTTTTATGCCTTAAATATCGTCTTCCCGCTCCAGCATCAAAATCGATGACTGAGGAACAATAAAAAACCGCTCATTCTGATACATAACTTCAAAAGCTCCCTTTTGAAGGAATATTGCCAAATCCCCTTCACGAGCCTGAAGCGGGACATACTTCACATTTTCATCCTTATCCTTCCATGGCTCATCGTCCTCCATAGGAAGTGGAATGGGATAACCCGGGCCGGCTTTAATAATATAACCGGATTGCACTTCTTCTTTCTCCTTGACTCCCACAGGCAAATACAAGCCACTTTTTGTTCTGTCCTGATTTTTCTTTGACTTGATCAACACCCGATCTCCTACAACTATTAGTTTTTTGAACTTATTATCCGCCGTCAATTCCATTTTGCTTTATAAATTTTTCACTACAAAGTTAATACAAGAAATGAATATGGTGCATCAACCTGCTCAATCATTTGCTCTTTCGATCAATCGCTGATCCAAAGTCTTGGTAGCCTTGGCTCCCAATTCTTTTATCCGTTCAGTTTTTCTAATCAGATTGTCCTTTCCATCTGAAAGTTTGTTCATTGCCAAATCGTAGGTCTTTTTTGTAGTATTCAGATTTTCCCCAACTTTGATCAGGTCATCCGTAAAGGCTTTGAATTTGTCATACAATTGCCCTCCCTGAC
>JAUUZS010000371.1 GCA_030589835.1 Cyclobacteriaceae bacterium | reverse complement strand
CCTCAATACGCATTGCCAATAGCAGCACCCTGGGTGATCAATGGCTGTGGGATTTTGGAAATGGTTATACCACTATTGTAGAAAACCCAAGCACAAATTATAATTTAGCAGGCCTTTATACCATTAAATTAATAGCCTCAAATACATATGGATGCCTTGACTCCACAAGCCAGAATCTATTTGTTGGACAAAGGCAGGATAGGGCAATTGTCGAAGATCAACAAATTTGTAAAGGAACAAATGCTGTGATAGGAGCTGCGAATACCAATAATATAAAAATCTACAGCGAAAAAAGCCTGATGAACCTGCTTTATGAAGGGGATGAATTTGTCACAAAATCAATCACCTCCGATACGGCTTTTTATATTGTAAATTCAAATGGAGTATTTGAAGGTGTCGCTTCAGAAATGCACCTCTTAATCAAATATCCTGAGATGGGGTTTGCATATAATATTGACACTTTAAATCTGGATGAAAAGTATGTTTTGAATGTGCATAATACTCAGGGGGCAACAAATTCAATTCAATGGTTTGTAAATGACAACTTCCAGAGCAGCGAACAGGATTTTAACTATATTTATTCGTCAAGCCCTTTTGCTATTTCGCAAATAAAGGTGGATTCGGAAGGGTGTACCGATACCTTGGTGCATCACATATCTCCGCAGATCAGCAATTTACCATCGCTTGAAGATATAGAGGTGTGTAAATATTCAAGCCTGAATATCAAACCGGAAAATGGTGATATCTTTTATTTTTATGATGATGCAAGCCTTAGTAATCTGCTTTACAAAGGAAAATCCATGGTTATCAACAATATCATAGCACCTGCCGAGATTTATGTTACGAATGTAGATAGCATGCTCGAGAGTAATCCCAAGTCAATAAAAGTGACATTGAACCCTGTTAAATCCATCATTGAAGCATCTGCTGATACGATAGACATACGAAGAGAAAACCAGGTAAAATTGAGGAACTATTCGGTGAATACAATTAACTCATACTGGCTATTGCCGACAGGAAAAATTGAATCTTCAAATTTACTACTTGAAAGTTTCGAAGTTCCCGGTGAATATGAATATACTTTGGTCGCTGAAGGATATTATGGCTGTTTCGATACCGCGTATTATAAAATACATGTGGTGAGTATTACAGGCCTGGAGCAGGAGATTTTTGATGGGCTGAGCATCTATCCAAATCCAGCAACGGATTTACTTACATTTAATTTCGGGAGAGCACTTTCCCGAGACCATCAGATTGACCTGCTTGACATATCAGGCAGAAGAGTGGATTCGTTTGTAATCCCCAAAGGAAAGTCATTGCATCAGGTAAATATAGGAGAGTTGAAAAAAGGCGTTTATTTCGTTAAATCCTTGATTGCACCGAACCCTATTATCGCTAAAATTCTTAAGCGGTAAAGATTATCCGACATTCCATTGTTATAAAAATAGTATAACCCTCGCGTAAAAATATGCCATGCACAGATGGAAATTTTTGCTCTTATTTCATATTTCTATTTTCATGATCCTTTGAAAAGTTTTCTTAATTAGATGATATTGCAATGCCTTTATGGACAGACTCAAGAAGAGGATACATGTTCATGAAAAGCATTTAATTTATACAATAATTAATCTATAATGAATAAAGTACTAGCTGAGCTGATTACTATTGGCGATGAGATATTATATGGCCAAACACTGGACACCAATGCACATTGGATGAGTGGTGAGCTGGATAAGATAGGTGTAAAGGTAATCCGACGGACTACTTGTGCTGATGTAGAAGAAGAAATACTACAGGCTTTCAAAGAAGCAGAACAACGGTCAGATATTATTTTGATCACTGGAGGGCTTGGTCCAACAAGCGATGACCTTACGAAACCATGCCTGGCCAAGTATTTTGATTGCGATATCAAAATGAACAAAAAGGCACTAGCTGAATTGGAGGCATATATGACAAGCCGTGGAAGGGAATTAAATAAGTTGACACGACTTCAGGCAGCCTTACCAGAGAAATGTGAAATGATACCAAACGAACGTGGAACGGCCTGTGGGATGTGGTTTAATAGTTTGCCGGCAGACGAGGAAGGGCGAGCGAGCGCCTGGGCAGGAAAAGTGTTTATCTCCATGCCTGGCGTACCTCACGAGATGAAATATATGATGGAAGGAAATGTAATTCCTCGAATAAAGAAAGAATTTACGCTACCGATCATTTATCACAAAATAGTACGACTTGCAGGGATTGGAGAATCCTGGCTGGCAGAAAAAATTGAGAATTGGGAAAACAACCTACCCCCACAAGTGAAACTGGCCTACTTACCTACCTTTGGAGATTTAAAACTCCGCTTAACTTCAGTTGGTGCAGACCTGGACGAGATCAAAAAGCAAGTTGATCAATTAATACAATCGTTGTTGCCTTTGGTGCAAAAATATGTATATGGCTATGATGATGATTCATTAGAGGTGGTAATTGGCAGATTATTATGCAAAAAAAATGAAAAATTGGCCCTGGCTGAAAGTTGTACCGGAGGCTATATAGCTCACCGGATCACAAGTATTGCCGGTAGTTCGGCATATTTTAACGGAGCGATTGTCCCATATCAAAATGAGATTAAAATTGATCAGTTAGGAGTAAAGGCAGCAACAATTGAAAGGTATGGTGCAGTAAGCGAAGAAACGGTTACAGAAATGGCCATGCAGGTTAAGAACACCTTTAAGGCAGATTACGGATTGGCCTCAAGCGGTATTGCAGGCCCGGGAGGAGGCACACCCGAGAAACCTGTAGGCCTTATTTGGATTGCCTGTGCCTCCGGAAATCTGGTCACCACAAGAAAGCTTAGCCTAACTAAAGATAGAGAAGTGAATATTCAAATAGCCTCCACTGCATTGTTAACCTTGCTTCATGAAAGATTGGTAGAAAACAATTGAGAAAAGAAGTGAAATATACTAAATTGGCAACATCTAACTAAGTCTGGAACAAAAAGAGAAACTGATGGCTCTAATCGAGATTTTTATGCCTCAAATGGGCGAAAGCGTGATTGAGGCAACAATCATTACCTGGTTAAAGAAAGAAGGCGAAAAGGTGGAAGCTGAAGAGCCCTTATTGGAAGTTGCTACTGACAAAGTTGACACAGAAGTACCCGCAATTCAAGAAGGAATCATTAAAGAGTTCTTAGCTAAACCAGGAGATATTGTACAAATTGGGTCACCGATAGCGTTATTGAGTACAGATGGCGCCGAAATTGATATACCTGCTAATTCCGATAGAAATCGTGTTGTTGCCACGAATGGAAAAAAACCAGAAAACGCAAAAATACAATCAGCAGAAAGCACGTCAGAAGTCATTCAAAAACCTGATTTGAACGAATTGGTTACAGCAGTCGCCTCCACAACAGACCGGTTTTATTCTCCACTTGTTAAGAATATAGCCAGGCAAGAAGAAATTTCCAGCGAAGAACTCGATGAAATTGAAGGAAGCGGCAAGGAAAGCAGGGTTACCAAAAATGATATAATTAGCTATTTGAAAAAGAGGAAAAGTAAAGGCAGGCAGTTCAAATCAAATGGCTCGTCACTTTCTCCGATCAGATCGGCTGTGGAAAAGGGAACATCTATTCCTGCACCTATGGCCAATGAGGAAGATGAGGTAATCGAAATGGGCAGGGTGCGCAGGATCATTTCAGATCGAATGCTGGAGTCGCGCAATGTCTCAGCCCACGTACATTCTTTTGTTGAAGCGGATGTTACGAATATTGTAAAATGGAGGAATGAGGTAAAAGATCATTTTTTAACTGAACTTGGCGTGAGGCTTACCTTTACACCGATATTTATTGAAGCGCTGGCAAAAGCTATACAGGATTATCCTATGATGAATATTTCAGTAGATGGATATAAAATTATAAAACATAAACGAATAAATATCGGAATTGCGGTGGCCTTACCGGATGGAAATTTGATTGTTCCGGTAATAAAAAATGCAGATCAGCTAAATTTGGTGGGCTTGGCCAGGCAAGTGAATGATTTTGCTGCCAGAGCCAGGGAAAACCAGCTCAGTATTGAAGAAATCTCCGGGTCAACTTACACCCTGACCAATGTGGGCTCTTTTGGGAGCACCATGGGAACCCCGATTATATTACAACCTAATGTCGCTATTCTGGCAATTGGGGCAATTGAGAAAAAACCCGCAGTCATCGAGACTGAACAAGGCGATGCCATAGCTATAAGACATAAAATGACGCTTTCTCATTCCTATGATCATCGTGTTGTTGATGGAGCCCTGGGGAGTATGTTTGTAAAGCGAGTCGGGGATTACCTTGAAAAATTTGACAATTCCAGGACTTTTTAATTAGAAAAAGTACGCTAACAATAAACGACAATACATAAAAAAGGTGGACTCAAAACGTGACCACCTTTTATTTAATTTCAATCAATCTTCATTGGCCGGCTTGCCAATTGTTGCAAGAATTCCACCATCAACATACAATATATGCCCATTAACGAAATTTGAAGCGTTTGAAGCCAAAAAGATGGCAGCTCCCTGAAGATCGTTTGGGTCTCCCCATTTTGCAGCGGGAGTTCTGTTGAGGATAAAATCATTGAATGGATGACCTGCTACCCGGATGGGTGCCGTTTGTGTTGTCGCAAAATATCCCGGGCCTATTCCATTTGTTTGTATATTGTGCCTCGCCCATTCGGTAGCCATATTTCTGGTGAGCATTTTCAATCCTCCTTTAGCTGCAGCATAAGCACCGACTGTATTTCGTCCAAGCTCACTCATCATCGAGCACATATTGATGATTTTTCCGTGGCCTCTTTTTATCATGCCTTTCACTACATGCTTGGCCATTATAAATGGAGCGATAAGGTCAATGTTTATCACATCCGAAAATTCCTTTACGGTCATTTCTTCTAATGGAATTCGCTTAATAATCCCTGCGTTATTTACCAGTATGTCGATTGGGCCGACTTCAGCTTCAATTTGTCCGAT
>JAUUZS010000079.1 GCA_030589835.1 Cyclobacteriaceae bacterium | reverse complement strand
TCCGCTTTCCCTTCTATGATCTGAACAATGGCATCAAACGGAGCCGTATGCTCACTTAGTCCCTGGCCCTTATCAAAGGCAAAAATAGTAATGTTGCCGCCTTTATTTTTAACGAACTGCTTGGAAACTACGCCTCCTTCTGCGATACTGATGCTATTTTTTAGATTATACACTTCGCCTGATTCAAATGTTTGTTTTTCCATTTCTTAATTTAATTATTTTACTTATTTATAATGATTCTAATTTAGCATCAAAGATAGACTACTTTTATGATTGAAGTCACAGACTTTTAAAAAATTTATGGTTCAACTCTAATTTTAATGCGAGTTCGGTCTAGGAGTTCTTTGGATAAGTTAGTAAATGTCAGAAGCACAACTCTTTACGTCATTGCGAACGAAGTGAAGCAATCTCTGACAAGCAGCAGATTGCCTGCCTATCGGTCAGACAGGCTTCTTCCTCCTTCGTCGTCATCGCAATGACGAATAATAAGTTGATTTACTGTATGTTATACATCGAACTCACGTTAATTTTAATGAAATGCTTTGGCCGAAGGGACAGAGGTCCGAAGTCAGGAGCCGGAAGAAAAGACCTGCTGAAAAAGCAACTATTAATGTTTCGAAAGCCAACTTTGGACTTTTTACTCGTTTTCGTTTCGGTCTCCGGTCTTCCTTGCCTCGCAGGCTGGCGACTTCTGACACAATTTATTTTCTGCCATTAAATTCAGGGTAGAACCAAATTTATTATTGATCCCACCATGAAAAGATGAATTTAGTCATGAACGCAAAAATGAAAAATATCAATAATCTTGTTTTCAGACACATGCAAAAAATAAGTTGCGTGTTGACAGTTGAAGGTTGGTTGCTGTTGAAAATGCCAGCACCCAGTACCTAGTACCTAGCATTCAGCACCCAGTTAAAAATCTTTTTTGAAGCTTTTTTTAAGAATTAACAGGACGGGGATCACCGTCCATGTTGTCAATGCAGATATTGAAATGAGCATACCGGAATTGTTTCCGAAGAATTTGTTAAAAACCGCACCGGTATACCCCATCAAAGCTGAAATGTCCAATTTTAGCATAATCATAATACGGCTTAAATCTATCGGATTGAACAGCGACATGGCAATTGCAAACTTTTCCAGTGGATATTCCTGCAAAATAATGAGGGAAAGCAAAAATATTCCATCATAGATAAAAGCTAAAAAAAGCCAAACCAATATAGCCATTCCAAAGCCTTTAAGTCTGTTTTCATTGACTAGGGCAATATAAAAAGATAAAGAAGTGAAGATCAAGGTTAGAAAAATCCCTGTCACTAAAAGTACCACCAGGCTCATCGCATGGCCGGAAACGAATATTCCATAAAACACAAATGGTAAACCGATACCTAGCAATAAACTCAATGAAAGGGACAGGCTTATTCCCAAAAGCATTCCCAGGAATATCCTTTTTCGTGGCATGGGTTGTGCCAGCAATAGCTCTATAAACTCACGGGAGTTATAGAAATTCATCACTCCGAATATCGTTCCGATAAGTGGGGTCAGGATAAAGGTGATGTTCATCAGGCTGACGATAGCTTTAGACACATCGTTGCTCAAATAGAGCAAAAGCAACCCTGTAATAAAATAAAACAGGAAGTAAATGATACTCCAGCGACTCCTGATCAGATCAAAAAAACTATACTTAAGAATTTTTAGCATTTTCCTTTTCTAAGATTTTAGCAATAGCCCGTTCCAGATTTTCCTCATTTTGCTCCTCCATCATTTGGAGGTAGGTGCCCCGAAAATACACCTTCCCTTCCAATAAAAACATCAGCTCATCTGCCAATTCTTCCACAAGGCTCATGATATGCGTTGTGATTAAAAAAGTTTTTCCCTTCTGCTTTTTTTTCAGGATCAGATCTTTTAATCGGATTAATGCAATGGGATCAAGCCCTGTAGTTGGTTCATCCAAAATATACACCGGGCAGTCAAACATAAATGTCAGGATAATATTTACTTTTTGCCTTGTACCTCCCGAAAGTTGCCTGAGTCTTTTATTCAAAAAATCTTCGAGCTCAAATACCTGAATTAATTCTTCTAAATTTCCTTTTTCTTCCCGGATATCTTCAATAAGATTAAAGAGTTCATTAACCTGTAAGTTTTCCGGAAATCGTGCAATTTGCGGAAGATATCCTATCTGTCTGCGATATTCCCAATCTTTATGTATGGATTTTCCATCAAAAGATATTTCCCCGGCAGAGGGGATTACCAACCCCAGGATTGATTTGATCAGCGTAGTTTTCCCCGATCCGTTCGGGCCTAATACTGCTGTGATATTTCCACCAGACAACGAAAAATCAAAGCCTTTCAGCACCTCCAGCTTTCCAAATTTTTTCTTTATCCCCTTTATTTCAATCATAAATAATCTGCTTCATTTTTGGTCGCTCGTCCATCAAAGATTGTGGTGTGAGCGTTGGAGCCACTTTTTCTGCAATATTTATCATATCGATGAAAAAACTCCTCAAAAGGATTATGGACTCCGGTACCCTCCCGATAAGGTAAGAAAATAATCGAACAGGCCGGAATGGGACATCACCAATTCCATCTTTATCTAAATCATAGCCGGCATATTGATCCCAATAATTGTCGTGGTAGTTATTATTGTTCCGTGTTCCATTTGTGGTCAGGTCAAAGGTGTTGGATATAAAATTGTTGTAGGCGATCTCATTATCTATACAACTGCTAAATATATTCATGGCCCATCCGTTACTCCGAAATTCATTATTTATAATTTTGATTCTGTTGGAGCCATCAGCAAAAATGGCTGTCGTGTTGTTTTGAAATACATTGCCGGAAAGCTCTCCATCATAAATTTCCTTGAACAGCAGTCCATAATTAGTTGTTCCCCAATTATCAACGAAATGATTATTTTTCATTAGAATAAAACGTGAAAACATCACTGCGACGCCGGTTCCATTGTTTTTGAAGGTATTGCCAATGTAATCGTCATGGTTAGAAAACATAAAATGAAGGCCATAGCGGATATTTTCCTCACTTATATTTCCTATAATTTTGCTATGCTCAACAAATTCAAAATAAATACCATCCCTGTGTCCACGAATTTCATTTCCCTCAATATGAGCATCTTCGCAATACCATAGATGAATTCCGTTCCCGGAATTGACTTCATTCTTAGGAATACCTTCTAAAATATTGTTTTTTACACGAATAGAATTTGCCTTTTTAAGATATATCCCAAAGTAACTGTCGAGTAAAATATTGTCCTCGATCATGCAATAATCTTTATTGTCAATTTTAATCCCTGCCCAATCTTTTGTGAAAGAAAATCCGACATTTTGAATCTGAAATCCTTTAAAAAGCACACTATCTGACATGATGGTGACAATCTCTGCTTTATGGTCACCATCAATTATTGGACGATCTTCGCCGATTATAAATAATGGTTTATCAATCTGTATATCATATTCTATATAATGTCCTGGTTTTACTAAAATAGTATCGAAAGGAGAAGCGCTATCTATGGCCTTTTGAATAGACGGTTGAGGCCCGGCTAAACTAACTGTAATGGTTTTTGCTATTGAGATTTGCCAGGTGAAAATCCACAGCAATATGCCGATGGTCGTTATTCTACCAAGTCCTGATGCTGTAAATATATATTTATTTGATGTGTTAATTCTCCGCAAAATCCGTCCTTAATTCTTCCCAGTTGAATATCGATCCTGTGTTTTCAATCTGCATTTTGTCCGCCTCTGATTTTTCCTTAAATGGATTTAAAAACATGCCCATCGGGCTGGGCATTTGAGGACTTTTTAAATACGTGCATTCAGACGCATTTACCAATTCCCCCGGATGATCGTAAGTATTGGTCAATACAAATTTCAATTTTGATTCGTCTTCAACATGTTCATCCATATAGTGAACAAGGCATTCTACTGCGTCAAATTTATATATCTTCCCTTTTTGAGTAACAATCTCTCCTCCAAACCTTTGATCTACAATTGACATTCTGCAAAACTCGCATTTATCTTCTCCATAGATGATGGGCTTAACTTCCGGATTGCAGGCAGCAAGCATAAATGCAAGGGTTATACTTGCAATATATTGGAATATTTGATTTTTACGCATCTCTAAATTTAAGCAATATCTTGCTTTCTTTTTAAATAGTATGCGACAAAAGATGCGGTTAATGACAGCCCGATAAATAAGGAACCATAGTATGGATAGGATATCGCATTAAAATTCAACAGCATCTTTGATCCGAACAAGGGGGGCTGATAGGATTGTCCCGGAATTTTAATTGGCGCATCATCAGCGAGATTGTGTCCATAATCATATTCCCATAGGTAGAAGTCGTAAATGCCCAGTACGCCCAGCAGAAGGATGATAATCCCCCAGGTGAGGAATAACTTTTTATTGTTTAACAATCCGAATAAAATCCCCAGCAATGCCATGCCTATAATAACTTTTGGAAAATATTTTAGCTCAGGAATAGATTCCGGTTCAATCATTTTCATGCCGACATAGTGATTCAGAATGTTGATGTTTTGCAAAGTGCCCGGTTCACTGCCGCTTATTTTGTTTATCCATATATACATGGTAACACCCGTAGGATATTGTGGCGCTTCCAGCGTAATTCTCCATATTGGAGACAGAAAGGTGCCGAGAAGCAAAATGGCTCCGCCGATTAATATTAATTTTGGAAGGGCTTTCATTTTTAACATAATTAAAAGTACTGGATAACTAAATACTTGATAAGTAAGATTGAAATTTCGGTAAAATTATTCATAATAAAAATCAGGCATCACTTCATTTCTGGAGTGATGCCCAATAAGATGGGAAATCCCATCACCAATAAATAAACAAACTCTTCAACACCTTATTCTCCAAAGACATCTTCGTCAAGGCCCCATTTTATTTTTGTATCCGAATTTTTAGCAGATACTCTTATGTACCCTTGCATTTCCTGGTGTAGCGCTGAGCAGAAATCTGTACAGTAAAATGGATATACTCCTTCAGTTTTTGGTTCCCATACCAGGGTTTCTGTCTGACCGGGCATAATTAATAATTCAGCATTGTTAGCTCCCATCACAGCTAATCCATGAGGCACATCCCAATCCTGCTCAAGGTTAGTTATATGCCAGAAAACTTTATCCCCTACTTTGATTCCTTCAATATTATCCGGAGCAAAATGACTTCTGATCATCGTTCCATAGATATGAACTTCGTTGCCATTTCTGACTACTTTAGTATCTGCTTCAGTCAACGTTTTGTGCGGATGTTCATTTTCTTCGAGCCGGAAGAATTTCACTTGTCTGTCTATAATCTTCGTAGCAAGAATACCTTGCGCATAATGCGGTTCGCCCATAGTGGGGAAGTCTAGCAAAAGCTCCATTTTATCCCCTGAGATATCATAAAGCTGTGCGGAGTGGGCAAGTTCAGGACCCGTTGGCAAATACCTGTCTTTCGTAATCTTGTTCATGGCGATCATATATTTACCATTTTCCCATGGTTTCATTGATCCTCCGCCAGGAATACTTAAGTGACCGATAGAATAATAAGCAGAAATACGGTCAATAACTTCGTAGGTCTCAAGGCTCCACTTCACAATTTCTGAGGATATAAAGAATGAAGTATAGCCATTGCCTCTTCCGTCAAATTCGGTATGTAATGGCCCTAAACCACCTGACTGAACAACACCTGCTAAGATTGCGTCGAAATTAAGTACCGGGATTCCATCGATTACTTCATCGAAATTCTCAGCTTCTATTGCAGCAAGCATTTTCGCAAATGAATGAACCGTTAAGTCTGCTGACAATTTACCATTGGCCACAATGTATTCTCCTGTCGGGTTTACATCCACACCATGAGGTGATTTAGGCGTTGGGAGATAATATACCAAGCCTGGGCATTCTGAAGGGATAAGCACTTTAACACCTTTCTTAAGGGTTGCAGTTGCCATATGCGTTCTATCATCATAGTAGTTATGGTAATACTCTGATGGCCACTCCTGAAATTTACCCTGAGCAATATATTCTTCTGCTTTTTTCCAGTTTACTGCGGCAATATAATCTTTGTCATACTGTGACGCATTTTTCTCTTTAAGGGTATTCGCTTGTTCAACATTGTAGCTTGTGAAGAATGTCCATCCATGAGAAGGGCCTTTGCCTGAGTGAGCCAGGTCATAATCGTAACCAGGAGCCAAAATCTGGAATGCGATGTCCAGGTTGCCAGGTTCCTGGCCTCCACTAATGAATGTAAAAGTTCCTTTGAAATTTTCTTTATAGGTTTCAATTGAGACATCTTTTTGTGGAATAGGAACACTAAATCTTGTCCCTGCCACTAAATACTCTGTATTTTCTGTTGGATAGGGTGATCCATGAAGCCCAGCAGTATTTGGTATCTGAATAATCTCCGTGGTTTCAAATGTAGTAAGATCAATCCTGGCGATCCTAGGCGTATTGTTGCCATTGATAAAAAGGAAATTTCCGTCATGTTCACCCTTGGTTTGCGAAAGTTTTGGATGGTGGGAGTCATCCCAGGGTACAAAACCAAATGTGGTCATCAGCATCGGCTTGGTTTCTTCATTGAATCCGTAACCTTTCTCGCCATCCAAACTAAATACCGGAATTGTTTTCAACAATCTTCCTGAGGGCAAACCATGTACCGTAACTTGTCCGCTAAATCCTCCGGAGAAGAATTCGTAATATTCGTCATACTCTCCCGGGGCGACATACACTTTTTCTGCGGCGCCAGAGTTGCTCAATGCCCCACCCTGGCCATTGCCGTTGCCACATCCCGAAATAAAAAAGATCGAGGCAATGAACAGTAAACTAAAACTAAACGTTATTGATTTCATGAGTTTATAGGTTAATTAAAAAGATATTAAGGTTGCAAATTTTAAAGTGTCCTGAAGTATTCCAGTACAGCCAGGGCATCGTCTTCTGTCAATCCCTGATTTGCCATTACGGTGTTATATTTCATCAATAATCCTCTTCCTATTGGATCTTTCATGGCCATTTCTTCAGGGTTCAGGATCATGTTCATAACCCATTCAGGAGTTCTTCGTTCAAAAATCCCGGTTGGGGCCGGCCCCAGTTTTTCTTTGTCAGGGGCATGACAAGCAGTACATTTCAGTATATATATTTCTTCTCCTTTCTTCACAAGCTCAGGGTCAATTTCCCCTAATTCCACATTGGTAATAGGCCCCAGGCCTTTTTGATTTTTCCAGTCAGCCACCGCCTCTTCATAAGTCATGGGTTTTGCTTTGGGTGGAGGCGCAAATTTGCCCTTTTTCTCTCCTGATCCCCCACCACATGCGCTCATTAGAGCTGTAAATAGAACTGCTAAAAAAAATAATCCTTTTGAATTCATGTTTTTGATTTTCATTTTATACGTATTTTCCATTAAAAGCTAAAATTATAGGTCATACAAGCATTGCATGTATGATTTGAATCATAAAATAAAATTAGCAGATTATATCTTTTCCTTGACAAAAAATAAATTAATTTTCATCAAGCATTAATTGAGATAAATCTTATGCTGTTTAATCATGAGCTTCCCTGACTGGTGCAATACCTTAACGGTGCGGATAACTGTTTCTACCCTGAGGCCAGTCATATCGGCGAGTTGCTGTCTGGTAAAAGGCACATAAAATGGCGATTTTTTACCTTCGCTCGAATTGTCCCGCAAATATTTTAGGAGGGTCATGATTACATGATCAGGACAATAAGAAGATATTTCTTTGAGCAAAATTGATTTATAACGAAGCCTGTTTGAAAAAAGCGAATTAAATTTCCATTGTATATCAAAGTGTTCCTTCAATAATTCAAAGAAAATATCTTTGTATAGCTTACATATTTCTGAGCTTTCCGTTGCAATGGCATTACTGGGATAGGAAAAATCTCCAAAAAGTGGTGGTTCGCCAAAACTTTGCCCTGCCTTGAATATCCCCTGAATAAATTCCTGTCCATTTTCGCTATAGCTCGACATTTTTACCGTACCGGTCATTACCTGAAAGTAAAATGAGGCAGATTCTTCTTCTAAAAAGATATATTCGTCTTTCTTTGCCACGAAAAAATGCGCCTTTTTCTCGAGCAAAAGATTCCTGGGTATTATCATTGAAGCAAATGTCTATAAATTGGTTTTCAAAGATTAAGCATTTTTTCATAAATGCCTACATAAATCTTTTTAAAAAGTACCAATTAGCCTGGCCAATCCACACCCATTTTTTTTAGCATAGCAATAACCTTGGTAAAAAGCACATAATTTTCCAGGTACATATGAAAATGCAGGTCGTATTCGAATTTTCTAAGCTCCTCGTAAAGGATTTTGAAACCAGGACTGCTTTCTTTTGGCGCCATATAATTGTTGCAGAAGTTGCGCATGGTTTTCAAAGATGCTCCGTTCAATATATGGTCTTCTTCCATCCAACTGATCGCATCGTCAAAATCTATTACCTCATCGAATTTATTTGCAAAAAATGCTTTTTCAAGTTTTTTATAGGACGGAAAAACAATATTTTCTTCATCGCTCATGTGATCGACCAATTCTCCTTTGAATTCCGCATATTTTTCCCGGATCATAGGCAGTTGAGGATGTGTCGCTGAATGTGCCTGAACCAGGTGGTCGATGAGCGATTCAAGCTCAGGAATTTTTTCCTTTACAAATGTATGATGATTATTTATGATATAATCAATGGTAAAACTTATGGACCATCGATCTGTTCGGAGGGGATTTACCAATAATTGTTTAGAACGTTTTATTTCTTCATAAATGGATTGGGCATCCTTACTGATATCTATCAGCTGCTTATTTGCTGATTTAAAATAAGGGATTCCTTTCTCTTCGAGAATTTCTATTGCAAATGGAAAATGTTTTATTATATCATTTATGGTCAGATTAAGTGCATCGGTTTTCCGGATAGAAATTCTCCATAATTTTGGGCCGTTTTCTAAATCGGACCAGCTAAAAAAACCATGCATTTCCTTTTGAAACAATTTATTTAGCGGAGCCAAACTGTGATCACTAATTAATTCGAGTTGCTCCCCATCCGGGAGATCGTTAAAAAGATTTAAAATTATATTCTTTCTAAACCTTTTATCAACTTCCCTAACATCTAACACCTTGTTTCCACTCATATGTGTTTGGTTCAAAATATTTGCTAATGTATTCACAAAGTAAAAGCTAGTTTATGACCCATATCATACCAGCACATTTTTTTAAATAATTTTCCTACATAGCTACTTTGATTGTAACCTCTGTAATTTGTGTCTGTCCATAAAGTCAGCAATCTGACCAGACATCTAGTTTATTGACAGACTCTATTTCGAGCGTATTGCAATTACAAATTCTTCACTCCACAAATCGCATTTTCAACAAAATCATGTACGCTTATATTTCATTTCAGCACTTTTATCAATTATTTTTAGCGCATGATTACAACGGTACTATTTGACATGGATGGGGTAATTATCGTTAGTGAACCCACCCATCAGCAATTGGAATTTGAAATGTTTGCAGAGCTTGGCTTACATATTTCTGCGGAGGAGCACAAGGCATACGTCGGAACCTCCTCTACAGATATGTGGTCAAAAATCGGGCAACGTCATCAATTAAATAAAAGTCCTCTTGAGTTGCTCCATTACGGAAGAGAAAAATATTGGAAAGCATTGGAGGAGGGTAAAGTACCTTTGGTAAAAGGAGTATTGGAATTGATATCTTATTTTGAGAAAAATGAATATAAAATTCATGTGGCCTCATCTGCTACAAGGCCAACGGTCGATAAGGTATTGGAATACTTTGATCTGGGCAAGATTTTTAAGTACCGTATCGGAGGCGATGAGGTAGAAAAGTCAAAGCCCGAACCGGAAATATTTCTGAAATCAGCAATGCTGTCAAACTCCCTGCCGGAAAATTGCCTCGTGATTGAAGATTCTATGAATGGCCTGAAAGCGGCCAAGGCAGCCGGTATGTTATGCATTGGTTATGCCAATCCCGGAACCGGGGATCAAGACCTTAGTATAGCCAATTTGGTTGTAAATAGCCTTGAGGAACTTACTCCTGAAGTAATCGATTCTTTGTCCTGACCTCTTCAGGACAAAGATTTTTCAATTAGAAAAAGCAATAAAATTAGTTTAATCTCGCCGATCATTTTAAAATCAGTACCTTTGTGCGATTGTTGATATTTCCAAAATGAAAAATTAACAATTCAGTGTTTTTTTTATAGGTTGATATTTTTCACGTATTTATTATTTACTGAAATGTTTCCGTGTGCGAGATAATAATCGTTCCTTGATGTTCTCGTTTGTCTTGTTTTACAGGCATGACAGGCGATGAGCACCATAATTATCTCGGCATGACATGTATCATTTAACAATTTCCTCATGTTCGATAGTTTACTGGAAGAATCATTTTACGAATTCCCTTCATTTAAAATAGCAATTTTTTCATTACTGCTGGCATTTGTGTTAAGCACCATTATCGCTTTCACATACAAATTCACATTTCGTGGCATATCCTATTCAGGCAATTTTTTTCAATCGATGGTTTTAGCTTCTTCTGTAACCTCAATGGTAATTATGGCTGTCGGGAATAACGTAGCTGCAGGTTTTGGAATTATTGGGGCTATTGCTATCATCCGGTTTCGCACAAAGATCAATGATCCTCGTAATATCATGTTCATTTTTGCCAGTTTGTCTGTGGGTATTGCAACAGGAGTATATGGTTATTCTATTGCCATTTCCGGCACATTGATATTTTGTTCTATCGCTTTTATGCTCTACTTCTCTCCACATGGCCGATCATCGCTTTATATGTACTCATTGACATTTAATCTACAGCATGAAGAGGGGATAAAAGCGGTAACACAATTTTTGGATGAATGGTGTGAGAGCCATTTTCTAATGAGTGTAGGTGATGGTAAAATGGAAGATGAAAGATATGAATATCAGATATCTCTCAAGCTAAATGTGGATCATAAAGATCTTT
>JAUUZS010000274.1 GCA_030589835.1 Cyclobacteriaceae bacterium | reverse complement strand
CCCGAATTGCCTTGGCGTAATCAACACAGATCCCAGGTCGCACCTGAATGCCTCCTTTGCACGCAAGATGCCTGAAGAAGGACCCATTGGCTTTTTATCACAAAGTGGCGCCTTATGTACCGCTGTTCTGGATTATGCACGTGCCAAACACATAGGATTTTCTAAATTCATCAGTTTTGGGAATAAAGCCGATATTAGTGAAATAGACCTGCTGTTTTACCTCATGAAAGATGAAAAAACAAAGGTCATTCTACTTTACCTTGAGGAAGTCAGCGATGGTCGCGCACTTATGGAAGCTGCAAAAGAGGTTATCGCTACAAGTGGAAAACCCATTCTCATTATTAAATCAGGCAGGACTGAAGAAGGTGCTGCCGCTGCAGCATCCCATACAGGATCATTGGCCGGTGGAGACGATATTTGTGATGCCGCTTTTGAGCAGGCGGGAATCATTCGTTGCAGCAACATTGTTGAGATGTTTAACAGGGCCATCGCCTTTGCCTATCAACCGGTACCAAAAAGCGATAAGGTTGCCATTATCACAAATGCCGGCGGCCCCGGAGTGTTGACAACCGATGCAGTGATTCATAATGGATTACGTTTGGCCCAGTTTTCAGAAAAGACCGCCAAACACCTGAAACGCCACTTACCCTCTACTGCCAACAGGAAAAATCCGATTGATGTAATAGGAGACGCGCGTGCAGACCGTTATAATGCCGCCATGTCAGCTACTTTTGAGGATGATGATGTGGATGCAGTATTTGTCATTCTCACACCTCAGTCTATGACTGACATTGACCTGATTGCCCGTGAAGTGGCGAAGGTATCCAGCCATTACGATAAGCCGGTATATGCTTCATTTATGGGTGAAACGGATGTGCAGGAAGGCATAGAAGTGCTGCAACGCAATCGGATCCCACATTATCAAATCCCGGAATCTATTGCCGATGCGCTTAGCTGCGTGGTTCGGTTTCATAATGGATTAAGTCAACTTGCACCTGCACCTGTCTTATATAAAGATGTGAATGCGGATAAAGCAAAAGCGATTTTAGACGAATCCATGCAGCAAGGCCGCAACTTATTAACTGAAGATGACGCCGTTGAAGTATTAAAAAATTATGGGATTCCTACATTATCCGTGCAGGTAGTGACTTCGACTGAAGAAGCGGTGAAAGCTGCCGATAAAATCGGTTACCCGGTGGTAATGAAAGTAGTTTCGCAAGATATAGCACATAAAACTGATGTAGGAGGAATTGTACTTTCTATCCACTCGTCTGACGAAGCTGGCGAAGCCTATTCTTCCATCATGCAAAATGTTAAAAATCATTTGCCAAATGCCAACATAAAAGGTGTTCTGGTAGCACCAATGATTGCAGGTGGTGAAGAAGTAATCCTGGGAATGAAGCGTGATCAATCGTTTGGCCCGGTATTAATGTTCGGAATGGGTGGTATCCTGGTAGAGGTTTACCGTGATGTTAGTTTCCGTGTGGCTCCGGTCTCACAGGAAGAGACAACAAAAATGATAGAGCAGATACAAGGCTACCCCCTATTAACAGATTTTCGGGGAAGAAAAGCAAAAGATATCAAAATGTTGAAAGAATGCATTATGAGGCTTAGCCAGTTGGTCATGGATTGTCCGCAGATAAAGGAGTTGGATATAAATCCACTCCTCGTTTTAGAGGAGGGTTGCTTTGTAGCTGACGCAAAAATCATGGTATAACAGAAGCATACCACTTTATTGAATATTCCCAAAATAACATACACATGAAATTTCGAAATCTAACTCCCGATGAAATATACCTCCTTGAGAAGCAAGGTTGCCGTGCAGGTGATTGGATGAAGGTCGTTGTGAAAGAAGCTTTCAATCCTGAATTGATTTGGCAAACTACTTTTGAAGGCAATAATACGCTGGGTATAATTCGCAAGGAGCCGGAAGATGATAAGCCGGATACAGGGATTTTTCATGCGCGGATCATCAATTGCGAGATAGGTGATCAGGTCAGAATAGAACATGTGAAACGTCTGGAAAACTATGCAATTGGTGACAATTGCACTCTGGAGGACATTGGCTCATTGTCTGTGAGTGGGGAAACAAGCTTTGGCAATGGTACAGAGATTGAGGTACTCAATGAAGCTGGCGGACGGTCGCTCCCGATTTATGATAAACTATCTGCCCAGGCGGCCTGGTTGTTGGTGCAATGCCGGCACGATAGCGAAATGATCTCAAAGTTGCAAGAGCTGATTGCATCCTATGCTGACACAAAAAAAAGCAGTAAGGGCGCAATTGGAGCCAATACAATTATTCGCCATTGCACTAGCATACAGAATGTAAATATAGGTGAAGGTGCTCAATTGACCGGTGTGCAAAACCTGGAAGAAGGAACCATCCTATCCACCCTGAAAGCTGCAACAAAAATTGGGGATTCAGTATCCGCAAAGCATTTTATTATTCAGGAGGGCTCAGCTGTGACAGAAGGTGCCATCCTGGATAAGTGTTTTGTAGGGCAAAGCGTACAGATCGGCAAACAGTTTTCGGCAGAGAACTCTGCGTTTTTTGCCAATTCAGAGTGTTTTCATGGCGAAGCATGCAGTGTCTTTGCAGGTCCGTATTCCGTAACGCATCATAAGTCATCCTTGTTGATCGCCGGTGAGTACTCGTTTTTTAATGCAGGTAGCGGCACCAACCAAAGCAACCACATGTATAAGCTTGGGCCTATGCATCAGGGTTCTGTACAGCGAGGGAGTAAAACCGGATCATTCTCATATCTCCTTTGGCCATCAATTGTAGGGCCTTACTCGGTGGTAATGGGTAAGCATAGCAATAATTTTGACGCCGGTGATTATCCTTTCTCATACATTACTGAAGAGCATGGAAAAAGTATGCTGACACCTGCAATGAACCTTTTTACGGTAGGCACAAAACGCGATATTCAGAAATGGCCTGCCCGGGACAAGCGAAAATCACTGGAGAAGTACGATAACATTATCTTCGATCTCTATTCACCTTATATTATGAATAAGGTCACTAAAGCAATTGATCAATTGGATGAGTTTTACCGTAATACACCCAAGGAGCAAGAGATGGTATTTGTGCAGGGACTTCACATTCATCGACTTATGCTAAAAACATGCCGTAAATATTACGAACTGGCACTCCGTGTATTTTTGGGTGAGGGAATGATGGTGTTACTCAAGCAAATGACAAGCCCATTTTCCATTTCAGATTTACATCATAAAGCCAAAGAGATTGCCGAAGCGGATGATTCCGAATGGCTCGATGTAGCAGGATTGTTTATGCCTGATGCTCAATTGGATGCCCTTATGGTGGATATTAAAAATGGAACTATTAATTCCTTGCAACAGCTTCAGGATTATTTTACAAATCAAGTAAAACAGTATCAGTCCTTCAAGGCCATTGCTTTTAAGCAAATACTCAAAGAAAGAAGTGGCATTGATTTATCTGCTATTACTTCGGGCGAAATTAAACAGATCATTGAAAATTGGCGATCAGCACTCAACAAGCTCAATAATATGATCCTTAAAGACGCCGAAAAAGAGTTTGGCGGCACCAGTCGTATGGGCTATGGGATTTCTTCCGATACCTCTGTTCAGGAAGCCGATTTCAACAACGTCCACGGATTATTTGAAGAGAATGGATTTGTTTCTGCCCTTAAAACAGAAATTCAGATGGTGGGCCAACAAGCAGATGAGATAATCCAAATGGAAATAGCTGATTAGTAAAAGTGTGTTTTTACATCCGGTAGAAAAACTTATTGTAAGGCATTGCTTTTTTTATCTTACATTTTAGGGCATCTCTATTAATTAGAATCCGTCCATAATATCCGATCTATGCGTTACGCCTGCCTTGCCGGCGAGGCAGGCTTGATCTCGAACATTATAGACAGACACAAATTAGCATCCGAACAGAGACGTATCAAAATTAGGTTACACAGTGAAATGATTGAATGAATAGTTGTTGGATCTGCATAATTTTTCTCGATATTCAAAAACAAAATCAATATCAACAGAGATGAAAAATAATTACTGGTTCATATGCATTGGATTTATTGCACTATCTTGCATAACATCCTGCGGTCAAAAAACACAAAAAGCAAACAGACCAAATATCTTGTACATTTTCACTGATGACCAGTCCATTCGTACGATAAGTTGCTATCCTCAGGCACAACCCTGGGTACTCACCCCAAATATTGATAAACTTGCACAGAAGGGTGTTAAGTTCTCTTATTGCTACACCGGTGCTAAATGTGTCCCGTCAAGAGGAAATGCCCTGACCGGAAAACTTCAATTTAATTACACCAAAGAAACGAGTTACTGGCCGGTTGACTTCAGAAAACAGGGATATTACACCGGAATGATTGGCAAGTGGCATTGGAATCTTCCCCGTCATGATGAAACCTGGGATTGGTCGGCCGTATGGGAACATTATCTCCCGGAAAATCATAGGAACTATTATTTAGATCAAAAATTGCGCATCAATGGCGATACACTTTTACCTATTGGCTACAGCACGGATAGTTATACCGATTTGACCATTGATTTCATTCGCAACAGAGCACAGGAGAAAGATCAACCCTGGTTTTTCTGGTTGTGTTATGCAGCGGTTCATGGCCCATACACTCCGGCAGATAGGCATCAGGAATTATATCTGGAAAAACCTGAAACAGAAATACCAGTGGATGTTTTTGGACCACGACCCGATAAGCCGAAACATATGGTAAACATGTCGATGTGGAAAAAAGATAAAGAAACCGGTAAGCCTGTGTATGGGAAAAAATCGCTGGATAGTTGGGTAAAACAATACAATCAAACTGTCAAGGCAATCGATGAAGGTGTTGGAAAAATAATGGCAGCACTGACCGAAACAGGTCAATTGGATAATACCATAGTGGTATTTACCTCCGACCAGGGATATGCCTGGGGACAACATGGCTACAAATTAAAGATTGGCCCCTACGATGCCACATTACTTGCCCCGCTGATTGTGGTCAATCAGCAGAAATTTCCGGCGGGCGCTGTCTGCAATTATCCTGTAAATGGCACCGATCTTATTGCTACATTTCACTCCATAGGGAATGTTTCTCCTTCAACTAAATTAGATGGCAGAGATCTTTCGAAATTGTTTATCGATCCAACTGAGAAAAATTGGGAATTAGAACCCATGATTCAGACCTATACCGGACAACTTTATGGGGACGAAGCGATCACCAAAGAGCTAAAGGCTGCCTGGGAAACAGGTGATTGGGACAAATTTATTTGCGATAAGAAAACAGGAACCCGCTCCTGGCTAATGTTAAGGCAAGGAAAGTATAAATACATCCGGTACATCTGGAAAGATTATATCGAAGAATTATATGATCTGGAGCAAGATCCTGACGAATTACGCAACCTTGCGGTGAATAAAAATTACCACCAATTGGTAGAGGAACTTCGAGAAGTGACAGAAAAGTCCTTCAAAGAGAAAGGAGCCTCATTTATCGATTTGCTGCCTGAACCAGTAATGGTTGCGAATTGATTGCTCGATATGATTTTCACTAATTGTGAAGAAAGTACAAAACTGAACCAATAGCGTTATCTGGATCACAAGCCCTTTATTATCAAGCTTCGAACTTCTTTCGGAACATATCGAAGAGTTGGGATCAACCTAATTTTAAATGCCTTATTTGTTTTTTAAAAGGTTCTACCACGAATATAATGAATGTTTGTAAATGAGTCGTCACTCAGAGCGAAGCGAAGAGTCTTAAATATGGCAGCAGGTGAATGATGGTATGCAATAGTGAAATAAAAAATATTTGAATAAAATGGATACCAAAATTACACTATATCACCCTTCATTCCTCAGAGTCCTAGCCTCGCCGGCCAGGCTCTTCGAGTGACTCTGAGGGGGGAGTGGGTGTGTAGAGTTGGGATCAAGCTATTTTTGAATACCTTTTTTGTTTATTAAAATATCAATGAATTATAATTCCTAGATCCCACTGAAATCCACATCTTTAAACATCAGCGAAGGCATTCTCCACGATGAGTTTTCATACACATCGTTTCCAACTTCAACAAGATTGGCCCAAAGTTGTATCATGTTGCCCGTAATATTCATTTCGGAAACGGGCTTCACAATCTTTCCTTTCTCAATCAAGAAGCCCTCAAT
>JAUUZS010000468.1 GCA_030589835.1 Cyclobacteriaceae bacterium | reverse complement strand
GGTACTAAAAATCCATGAACTAGCTCATGATAAAAGGGTAATAAGGCATTCCATTTCCATGGAAATGGAATGCCTTATTACCCTTTTATCATGAGCTAGTTCATGGATTTTTAGTACCTTTTGACGATTATGGATTGGTTCAGACTTACTCACTCCACTGGCCTGCCTCATCAATAATCGGGTCTTACATCTACTCTTTATTCCTCGCCACGCCAGGCTAATCGTTGTTTATCCATAATTAATTGTTTCTCCAGCAATTGATAATCCAACTCCTGAACACTTATATCTTTATCGATAGAAAGGCAAGCAGCAGTTGCGGCAGATTGTCCCAGTACCATAAAAACAGGCTCCATGCGTATCGACCCAAAAGCGATATGAGATGCGCTCAAACAAATTGGTACAAGCAGATTGGCGCATTCTTCCTTTTTCGGAATAATCGCCCGGTAACTTATTGGATAAGGCTCCTTTACACGTGCTTCCACATTTCCTTCATTTTTCACAAATCCATCGCCATTCACATAGCGTTGGATGTGGTGCGAATCCATCCCATAAGCACCCATACCAACCACGTCTTCTACTACTTCGATTCCTTCGCAATTGTACTGAGTCATCACATATTCTCCAATCATGCGCCTGGCCTCTCGAATGTATAACTGTTGTTGCCAGCCATCTGGCCTTTCAAATTCATCCTTGCTTGTCCCCCACCTCGACACCTCATCTCTGATATGCCCTGACATCCGGGGATGATAAGCCAAGGTCCACATCAAGCCTTTTTGATACTGCCTGTGCCTTTCTATGATTTTTTCTCTCTCTCCATAACTGGCTTCCGGATAATCATAATTTTGTCCGATAAAATCTGTAGAAAAACCCACACGGTTATTCGTATCCGTTTTTCGATTAGGCATTTTTGAGTTGATCCATGGATAACCTTCCTCTCCCGCTTCATAGTTTCTTAGCAGCAGTTCATAATCCAATTCATTATAATTTTCGGGCTTTGCAAAAGGAATTCTATTTTCAGGAAGGTCTGTCAGACACATCCGGAAGCAATATGCTTGTACATGCTTATCTCCTGCTCCTTCCTCCCCGGGTCCATCAGGATTGATAAACGGAAGCAATCCGCTTGCCGGATCACCTTTGATCACAAAAGGATCTACCCCATCGACAAAATTATGATTTATCGCGTTGTGGGCTCTAAGTCCCGTCATTGTGGTATCTGTCAGTTTAGTATTGACACCATTCATGGTTTCTTTGTATGTTGAATTGGGCTCTCTGCCTACAGTATAGCTAACACCTGTTGCTGCCATAAGATCACCTTCGTATGTCGCATCAATGAACATTTTTCCATGATACTCCTCTCCGGACAGCGTCCTGATCGAAACTATTTTCCCGTCTTTTTTCTCAACGCCATTGGCTCTGTCGAGCTTATTGTTGAGCACCAATTCAATTTTTTCATTTCTAATAAAATCCTCATAAACTGTGAGAGCAGCAGAAGGCTCAAATGTCCACATGGCTGATTCCCCACTTTTTGTTCTGGTCTGACCACCATCAAAATACTCCTGCATTCTTTGCCACTTCCAATTTTCCTGACTATCATAGTACGTTTTAATCGCTTCATAAAACTCACGGGAAATCCCTCCAATTGCCGCCTTGTTTCCAATATCAGTTTGTCCGAGTCCTCCTGTAGTCAATCCTCCTATCCTGGAGCCCGGTTCAATAAGGATAACTGTTTTACCCATTCTTTTGGCTTGAATTGCCGCTGCTACACCGGCAGAGGTGCCGCCATAAACCACAAGGTCATATTCTATTTGGGCAGATTTATTTTGGCAATTATTATAAATAATGAGCGTAAATGATAAGATAAAAAGGCTTAGTAATCGCATGATCAATTTTTAAGTTAAGATGGAAAGTGTAACATTGAATAGATTATTCAACGAGATCACCACATTTGTTTTTCAATATTATTTCCTTTATAAAACCACAGTTTCCCTTTCAATGCTACAGTGTCACCAGGCTCGCAATCAGGGAATTTCGGATCGGTATGAAAACATGGTACATCAGCATTCCCCCAATTGTTGAAAGCATTTTCCCAATTAGTAATAATCCATTGGTCTGAATTCGCAAATTTGACTGCTGCTGTATTTGGGGAAAATACTTTATTAAGATTGTCAAGTTGGGCATAATCATCTGCCCCTTTCAGCATCACACATACTTGAGTATTCAAATCATCTAATAGTTTGTTTGTTCCGTTGGCCAACCAAAGATTCATCTGGACGCTATTTTTAAGTGGCCTCGCTATAGCTCCAAATGAAATACCATTGGGCAATACCCAGGTATTTTCCAGTGATCCATCTGCATTAATCTGCCAATCTACATTGTCAATAAACTTAAATTGATGATCCCAGATCGTAGGAACATGCCTGTGAGCTAAAAAAGTCAGCCCTAAATTTGAAAAAATTGCTTCTGGAAAATCAATTACGACATATTGTGTAGTATCCCAGGGTAGAAAGACACTAAACTTTGTGCCTCTCATCGGATCCATAGCACCATCCAAAAAACCTATTCTTGGATGTCTGCCTCCAGGATATGGTGCTATTTTTATTTTTTCCATTTTTGAACCTTTAGTTTTCGACACAAGCGTCATTACCGAATCCTTAAGTTCTACTAACCTCTGCTCGGGTAAGGCAGTTACTGCTTTAGCTTCAGCAATACTATACCGATGGTCTGCAAACATATTTACCGCCCATGCCGATAGGTTTTCACGAGTCTCACGAACTTCTGGAGGCAACTTGTTTTCAAATTCTTTTTGCGAAGAATGCCGGTAAGAAAGCATGGGATCATCCGGTAAGTTTTTGGGAATAAACTCTTCCAATTCTCTCATGGCAATTACCCTGAAACCCTCATCTTTCAGGTATTGCATACACGTTCTAAAAAGATCCGGGTCGGCGCTAACCCAGTCATGAACAACATCCGGCACCCCATGATATTGCAGAACGGCTATTTCCCCGCTCCCTGCCCGATCCACAACTTTCTTGAAATGTGCGAAATTCAATCCGGGATAAGCATCTCCTGCCGAAGGGATCAACAAGGGATGATGCCTGGAAGGATCATACATGGGGCCGGGGACAATCTCACCATAGGCAACTTCCGGTTGCATACCACGACGGGCATATTTAAAGCCAAGTGATTCCAGCTTTTTTACAGCTTCAGGCCCAAATAAATTTCCGGTATAGGCAAAACTTACCGACTTGGGAATGCCTTGCTCGTACAGCGGTAATTCAATCAGCCCGATTTCACCTTCCAGCCTGGCCACATTTTCCGGTAAAGAAAAATCTACATGTGACCAGGTATGATTACCTATTTCAAAGCCCATTTCATTCAACTGCCCAATCTGATCCCAGGTCATGAAATTGGTCGTGTCTCCCATCCAACGGTAAGAAATGAAAAAGGTAGCACCAAATCCAAACTCTTTTAACAGAGGTGCCACGAAATTAATATGAGATTTCACCGCATCATCAAAAGTCAGTACAACGATTTTTTCGTCATATTGATTTGTCTTGCATGAAGACAAAAAAGTTAAGATCAGGATAGTTAGAATAATATTTCTCATACTTGTCGAATCAATATTTATTTTTTTTAATAAAATATTACTGTCATCCGGGGAAAATTTAATTCATGCCTGCCTGTCCGGTAGGCAGGGAAAAATGATGCTTTTTGAGGCGTATGAACACTTTTTAACCAAACATCAAAAAGACCCCCCTCTTTAAAACAGTATTGAAATTAATCATAACTCATTGGTTTTCATTATCAATCCCCCTTACCCCCTTTTCTAAGGGGGATTTAGTCGGATGCCAGTAGTAAAAAACAAACTAGGTTTATTGGCAATTTCATGGCTGCCTGGCACGGCATGGAAAAACGATGCCTTTCTGTACCTTGGAAAGTTCAAGGACACTTCCTGGTGTTACAATTTTCCATAGACCATAGGATATAGAAACATTCTGGCTATTTGTCTCCGTAAAGTTTTTTAAACTTCCTGAGACTTATTTCTTCCACTTCCATGGTTATAAAGATATCCTCAAGGGGTTTGTCCATCGAT
>JAUUZS010000332.1 GCA_030589835.1 Cyclobacteriaceae bacterium | reverse complement strand
TATGATGGTATTGACAAGAGGGGATGAAATCAGTGCAATAATAAACCAAATACTATTAAACAAATAACGGTCAGGTCTATGCAGGGTCAGTAAGACTGGAAGAGAAAAAAATCAAGCTAAGACAAAGTATTGAGGTATAATAGACAAAAAGTAGGCTGTATTTTTTAATCCTTTTGAATTCAATTAAAACCCTTCATATCCAATTAAAAGCAAAAAGGCCGGACATTTTCATGACTGGCCTTGATATTTTACTTCTGATAATTTCTAAATCTGTATTCCCATAAAGGACATAAAAGCGATTCCCATCAGTCCCGTGAGCAGCATGGTGATACCGAGTCCTTTTAGTCCATCAGGAACATCTGAGTACTTCAGTTTTTCACGTATGGCTGCCAAGGCCACGATAGCCAATAACCATCCAATTCCTGAGCCAAATCCAAATACGGTAGCCTCAACAATGGTATAGTCTCTTTCTGCCATCCAAAGTGATGCACCGAGTATGGCGCAGTTTACAGCAATTAATGGGAGAAAAATCCCTAAAGATCCATAAAGTGCAGGAGAAAATTTTTCGATTATCATTTCCACAAGCTGTACCATAGCCGCGATTACTGCGATATACATGATAAAGCCAAGGAAGGAGAGATCGACTGTTGCCAGATCCATGCTTATCCATGTAAGGGCTCCTTCTTTTAGGACATGCTCTGTCAATAGCCAATTTACAGGTACCGTGATCGTCAATACAAAAATGACGGCTAAACCCAATCCCATTGCCGTGTCAACTTTTTTGGAGACTGCCAAAAAAGAGCACATGCCCAGGAAATAGGCAAATACCATATTATCAATAAAAATTGATTTTATTCCGAGGTTAAATAATTCCATTAGTTCTAATTTTAATGTTCTACGAATCCGGTTTTATTACGCTGCACCCAGATGATAATTCCAAGGATGAAAAAAGCTCCTACGGGGGTAACCATCAGGCCATTGGTTGGGAAATTCTCTATGCCCATAGCCTCGAATAAAGGCCAGCCGAAGAGTTTTCCTGCACCGAAAATTTCCCTGAAAAAGGCAACTGCCAAGATGATCCAGCTATAACCTAAGCCATTACCGACAGCATCTAATACCGAATCCCAGGGCTTATTCGCTAATGCAAATGCTTCCAGTCGTCCCATTACAATACAGTTGGTAATGATAAGGCCAACAAAAACCGATAGCTCTTTATACATATCGTACTGGTATGCCATAAGCACTTCACTAACCAAGGTCACCAAAGTAGCAATCACGGCGAGCTGTACAATAATACGTACCCTTGTTGGCACCAGTGATCTCATTAGGGATATAATCAAGTTTGAAAATATCATAACAAAAATCACAGATATGGCCAAAGTAAGGGTTGGCTTCATCTGAGTAGTAACCGCCAGGGCCGAACAAATACCCAGAACCTGCACGGTTATCGGGTTATCAGCATTTAGCGGATCGTTTATAAATTTTTTCCTTCTTTTGGAGAGAATCGCTTCTGCCGGCTTTTTCTCAACTATGTTTTCTATCGTTTGCGTACTCATATCGCTGAATTTCTAATCTTTTTTAAAGTGAAGCTACTTTTTTAGTACCGCCTTTAGACTTATTTATGTAGCCCTGATAATGTTTGAAATAATTTTCAAGCATATCATTTACTCCATTTGCTGTAAGTGTTGCTCCAGACAAGCCGTCAATATGATGATCATCCAATACGCCAGGAGCATTATTTTCTCCTTTCAGCATAGATATTGAAACCAGATCACCGCTATTGTTAAAAACCTTTTTACCGTTATATCGATTTCTGATTTCAGCAGATGTAATCCTTGATCCAAGTCCCGGAGTTTCACTTTTATGGTCAAATGAAGTTCCTTTTATTGTATTCAAATCTGTTTCCAGAGCAATAAAGCCCCAAATCGGGCCCCAAAGACCTTTGCCATACACCGGAAAAATATATGCTTCGATGGCATCTTTATTTCCAGGTTTATGATATATAAATACAGGATACATTCTCTCTTCAGAAACTTTTTTAAAGTTCTTGGCGATATTTACCTTTTCAGCTTCGACATCCAAGCCTTTTTCATCTTTATCGATCAACTCTCCATTGATGTCAACAACGATCGACTCAATAGTTTGACCATAAAGTTCAATAACTTCATTTCCTTTTTTGCCTTTCAATTCAGTTACGGCACTAAGAATTTTCTTCTTGGTATCCAGTTCTACTGATTTCTGTTGTATTGGCTTCAATCCCTGATTGGCCAATGATAGCAATCCGCCAAGTACAATAGTAAGTATTGCCGAAAAAACTATGATGTATGTATTAGACTGTTGCACGTTGAATCCTCCTTTTTTTATTTGCTTTTACTATATAAAAATCAATTAATGGTGCGAAGACATTCATCAACAGAATGGCCAGCATAATGCCTTCCGGATATGCGGGGTTAAATACCCTGATTATCACAGTTAATACTCCAATCAATATTCCATATATCCATTTACCCTTTTCTGTTTGCGTGGCAGTTACAGGATCTGTAGCCATAAAAACGGCTCCAAATGCCAAGCCTCCAATTACCAAATGATAATGAGCAGGCATGAGCATGAATTCATTGGCGCCAATTACATTGAATAGGATAGCGGTAAGATATGCACCGCCAAAGACACTTACAATAATTTTCCAGCTACCTACTCCTGTTAATATTAATACCGCTGCACCAATTAGAATCATCAGAGTTGATGTTTCGCCTATAGAGCCCGGTATAAATCCAAAAAACAAATTGGAAAAGCTGAAGAAATCGGCTCCTAAAACGGTATTTGTATTGGAAAGGGCTTCTACTGCATTTACTCCTCCGATCGATGCATCATTTGCAATCGCCAGGGAAGTGCTTCCGGTATATCCATCAATAGGTGTTTTGTCACCCATATAGGTCCATACGGCACCTGATATTTGTGATGGGTAGGCAAAGTACAGAAAAGCTCTTGCAGTGAGGGCCACATTAACAATGTTCATGCCGGTACCGCCAAATACTTCTTTTCCTATTAATACCGCAAATACTGTTGCCATCGCTACTTGCCATAAAGGTAGTGTTGGTGGTACGATCATGGGTATTAACATCCCGGAAACGAGGAAGCCTTCATTCAAGGAGTGCCCCTTTTTTATTCCAAAGATAAATTCTACAGTAAGACCGGCTGCATAGGAAACCACAATGATCGGTAAGATCACCACAGTGCCCAGCCACATTTGTTGCATAAAACTCAAAGTTTCGCCTGTTGCCAGTGCATGTTGGTATCCTACGTTCCATATTCCAAATAGTAAACTTGGTACCAGAGCAATAATCACCGTCATCATCAATCGCTTCAAATCAACCGCATCTTTGATCTGAGCTCCCTTCATAGGAGTCACCACATTTGGAACAAAGAAAAGCGTCTCGAAAGTCTCAAATAAAGGCATGAGCTTTTCGAATTTGCCTCCTCGTTCGAATTGAGGTTTGTATTTATCGAAAACGTCCTTAATAATTTTCATTTATAATTAGCTGTTTTTTATTAAATCTAATCCTTCCCTCAGTATCTTTTGCAAATCGTGCTTCGACACATCTACGAATTCACATAAGGCAATATCCTCTTCTATCATTTCATAAATCCCCAGGCTTTCCATATCATCATAATCTTCAGCTAATATCGCTTTGATCAGGTAAGTGGGTAAAATATCCATCGGTGTCACTTTCTCAAAAACACCGGTTTGTACAAAAGTCCTGTGTTCCCCTTTCATATTGGTATCGATTACATACTCCTTGCTTTTTTTATTCAAAAAAGAAAGTAAGCCGAATGATTTATGAAAGCTTAGTTTATTCAAGGTTGGCAATACCCATCCTAAAAACTCGCTGTATCGTCCTTCTGGAATTACAGTCAACTGCTGAGCATAATAACCCATATATCCGTCAGATGCGATTTTGTCTCCGGTAAGTACATTCCCATTGATAAATCTCACATCCTTATCGCTCACATTATTTTCTGTGAATTTGTCGATGCGAGCCCCGGTAAATGTTTTATAATACTGAGGATTTATAACTTCCGATCCAGTGAGGGCAATTATCTTAGCGGCATCATATTTTCCTTCGAGAAATAGCTTGCCAATTTGGGCTGTGCCAAAGGCGCTTACTGTCCAAATCAACTCTCCTTTTCCGATTGGATCGATATGATGAATATGAACGCCAACATTTCCTGCCGGATGTTTTCCGCTTATGGTATGAAGGTCTGAATTTTTGGTATGTGCAAAAAGTTTGGATACTTCTCCATTTCCATCTAAACCAATGTTGACATTTCCTGTGGTGAGTTTTTTGAGGATGTCAACCCCTGCCTGAAAATACTTTTCCTCTCCATTTAAGGTAAAATTATTATCCGGTGCTAAGGGATGGGTGTCGAATGTAGAGATAAAAATGGACTTTGGAGTTTCTACAGGATTGGCAACAATGCCATAAGGCCGTTGGATGATGTTGGGCCAAACACCACTAACTAACATCAAGTCTATGACCTCTTGTTTTTCGATTTTGGGAAGGTCAGAAACGGAGAATTTTTTAAATTCCTCGGAAACAATTTCCTTATCTGCAAGAATTTTAATTTCCAGCAACTTTCTCTTTGCGCCTCTTTTTATTTCTACAATTTCGCCGCTTACAGGAGCACAGTATTTCACCTCTTCCAACATTTTACAGAAAAGAAGTTGAGTTCCTGCTTTCACAGTATCACCTTCGCTTACCATAAGTTTGGGTCGCTGAATACCGGGAAAATCTGTAGGTTTTAGAGCAAAGGTTTCAGCCTGGTCACATTCTGCAAGTTTTTTTTCTGCTTTTCCTGCAAGGTTTATGTTAAAACCCTTTTTTAGCTTTATCGTTTGTGACATTTAAGAATTGTATTTGTTCCAAATTTTAAAGCGCAAAAATAACCAAATTTTAATTAATACAGAGTTTTACAAATTCTTTTTAGTATATAATTAATTTTTTTTTCAATAATTCATCAAACAATTGTATGAAGAATTGGTTGTAGGCACCTGGAGGCACGAAATATACTCGAAGAATGAGGAGATGGACCCATGAGCCGGAATAGATTATCATCAAATAAGCAGAAAAAGGGTTTGCTTAAAATTTAGTTCAATAATGCTTAAAACGGAAAACTCAATATAAAGTCATCCAAGATCATTTTAAGCTGTCGGCAGGAATTCCCGTAAATTCTGATAGACTCCTGGCAACCTCTTCCATGAGCCACATGGGTGTAGATGTTGCTCCGCAAATGCCCACGGAATCATGTTCATTAAACCAATCAGCATTTACCTCAGAACTATTTTCGATAAAATAGCTTCTATCATTATGTTCTTTACAAACTGTGTACAGGGCCTTGCCGTTAGAGCTTTTTTTTCCGCTTACAATCAGAAGC
>JAUUZS010000023.1 GCA_030589835.1 Cyclobacteriaceae bacterium | reverse complement strand
TGAGCAAAACCTGATCGTACCCGGTGGTAAGTTTGGCGCCGAACCCGCTCCCACAGGAACAGAATTTACTTATACGGTACGCTTACCCGAACGCTTTAATTCTCCTGAAGCATTTGGCGAAATAGTTGTCCGGACTCAATCTGATGGGTCACAGATAAAATTGAAAGATGTAGCCACAATCAATTTAGGTGTAGAGACATACAATATGATTCCGAGGCTCAATGGTGAGACGGCTGCAATTGTGGCATTATATCAGGCGCCAGGATCAAATGCTGTTGAATTGGCGCAAAATATTATAACTGAGATGGATGTGCTCGAAAAAAGCTTTCCCGAAAGTATAAAGTATGATGTATCGCTGGACTCCACTGCTCCCATTACTGCCGGTATCAGAGATATTGTTGTAACCCTAATCATCGCCTTAATCCTGGTGGTATTTGTAGTGTTCGTCTTTATTCAGGATTGGCGCGCCACACTTATTCCAACACTTGCTATTCCTGTATCTCTTATTGGAGCTTTTATGTTCTTTCCAGGGCTTGGCTTTACCATTAATGTACTATCGCTTCTTGGCCTTGTATTAGCTATTGGTATTGTAGTTGATGATGCCATTGTCGTCGTCGAAGCAGTACAGGTAAACATAGCCAAAGGCATGAAGGCCAAGGAAGCCACGTTGGATGCCATGGCTAAGGTTACCGCTCCGGTTATTGCTACAACCCTTGTACTAATTGCCGTATTTATCCCGGTGGCGGGTATGGCGGGTATTACAGGCTTGCTTTATCAGCAATTCGCCATAACAATTGTGGTCTCGGTAATCGTTTCTTCTGTGAATGCCTTGACACTCAGTCCTGCGCTTTGTTCCATTCTATTAAAAGAACCTAAACCATATGGTGGACCTTTAGGGTGGTTCTTTAAAAAATTCAACCAGGGGATGGACAAAACCACGGACTCCTATATGAGTTTCACTAATATTGTAACTCGGAAGTTGAAACGTAGTGCAGTTTTTATAATCGTTATGACAGTTGGAGCCGGCTTTTTTGGAGGATTGGTTCCCGGAGGATTTATTCCTGAAGAAGACATGGGCTATTTCATGGTTAACTTACAGTTACCCAATGCTGCTTCTATTCAGCGTTCCGATGTTGTGGCAAAACAAGTAGAAGAAATTCTCATGGAGATTGAAGAAGTTGAATTTGTAACTACTGCTACAGGTTATAGTATTCTATCCGGGGCCATGACATCCAATACAGGATTTTTGTTTGTTTCCCTGGTGGTTTGGGCAGATAGGGAATTAACCGCAGCGGAAATAGTTGCCCAAGTTAACGGTAAACTTGCTGCTAAAATTAAAGGGGCACAAGCCTTTGCTTTTGGCCCACCAGCCATACCAGGACTTGGAAATGGCTCCGGGTTCAGCATTATGCTGCAAGACAAGGGGGGCAATGATCCCACATATCTGTCTGCTAACACCATGAAGTTTATCAAAGCAGCCAATGAACGTCCTGAAATAGGCAGAGCTTTTACCACTTTTCAAGCCAGTGTACCGCAACGATTCATGGATATTGATAAGGAAAAAGCGCTTAAGTTAGGGATTAAATTAAATGATCTATATACCACCGTTGGCGCCTTTATGGGTGGTGCCTATGTGAATGACTTTACCCGTTTTGGAAGGTTGTATAAAACATATATTCAGGCAGAACCTGAATACAGGGTGGATGAGTCGCAAATAAATAATTTCTTTATTAAAAATAGTGCCGGGAAGATGGTGCCGTTAGCTACTATAGCTACTATACGTCCTATTTCAGGGCCGGATTACACCACACGTTTTAACCTGTACCGTTCTGTTGAAGTGACCGGTGGGCCAGCGCCAGGATTTACCTCTGTGCAAGCCAGGAATGCCCTAATGGAAGTAGCCGAGAGTGTACTTCCCCAGGATATGAGTTATAGCTGGAATGCCATGTCATTCCAGGAAAACAAGGCTTCAGGATCCCTGATGATGATTTTATCTTTTTCATTATTATTTGTTTTTCTTATCCTTTCAGCTCAATATGAAAGTTGGTCTCTTCCTTTCAGTATTTTGTTGGGAACACCATTCGCTATTTTCGGGGCACTTTTCGCACTTTGGGCCGCACGATTATTTAGCCCAACTTTTGAAAATAATATATTTGCCCAGGTAAGTTTTGTGATGCTCATAGGTATGGCTGCTAAAAATGCAATTCTAATAGTAGAGTTTGCCAATGACGAATTTAAAAAAGGTTTGAGTTTGTTTGATGCCGCCATTGCTGCAGCCAAGTCAAGGTTCCGGCCAATACTTATGACTGCCTTTTCTTTTATTCTTGGTGTATTTCCGCTCGTAATTGCCAGCGGATCAGGAGCAGAAGCAAGAAAAGTAATGGGAATGGCACTTCTTGGCGGTATGAGCCTTGCGACACTTTTAGGTATTTTCCTTTACCCCATGTTGTTCGTCTTGATTGGCAAGATAGCGGGCTATGAGAAAAAACGCGAGCGCGAATTGGCCGCCTCAAATGAAACTTCGAATTAAGATGAAAAAGATAAAAGAAATGAAAAATCAGATTTCATTTATAATCATAGCACTGTTTTCGATCTTCTTTTTTGAAGCGTGTAAAGTAGGCCCTGTATTCAAATCTGACAGATCGCAAATTGACTCTATGGAGGTGTATCGCTACGACAGCCTTCAGCTGGCCATGACCGATTCGGTACTCAATATCAGTTGGTGGGAGTTGTTTGATGACCCATATTTAGATACACTCATTCAAATAGGCCTGGAGGAAAACAAAGATATACTTATCGCAACAAGCAGAATAGCACAATCACGTGCACTATTAGGCATGACAAAAGCGAATGCCTGGCCTTCTATTGGGTATTCGGCAGGAGGTATTAGAGGAAACGTGATTCAGGGTGCTCCAACCGAAGGCGTTGGGAATATATTTACCGGATTTGGAACGTTAAACTGGGAGCTGGATTTTTGGGGGAAATTCAGAAGGGCAAATGAAGCCTCAAAAGCAGAACTTGCCGCATCAGAATTTGGCAAACGCACCATTCAAATCGGACTGATTTCTCAGATTACCGGCACCTACTACCAACTTCTGGATTTTAAATGGAGATTATATATTTCCAGAAAAACCCTTCAATTGCGTGGGGAATCATTAGAGATCATTCAGGCAAGGTATGATGAGGGAATTATTCCGGAAATAGATTTAAACCAGGCGCAAATCCAAAGAGCTATAGCAGCATCTGCAGTGCCTCTTTTTCAAAGAAATGTAGCGCAAACAGAAAATGCCCTTGGTGTACTTTTGGGAAGAAATCCCGGACCACTTGTATTAGGAGAAGAATTGTATGATCAAAATTTACCCCCGGACATCCCTGTGGGAATACCATCATCACTCATGGAAAGAAGACCGGATATAATACAAGCAGAATATTTGGCACATGCACAGACAGCCAAAATTGGTGTTGCAATGGCACAGCGGTTTCCAGCTATAAGTATAACAGGTTTATTAGGAGTTGCAAGCAATGATATATCGGCCCTTACCACCAATGGGTTGGCATGGAATGCAGGAGCAAGTCTTTTGGGACCTCTATTTGAATTTGGTAAAAACAAAAAGCGTGTTGAAGTAGAACAACACAAAGCCGAACAAGCTTTATATGAATATGAACGAACAGTAATCACTGCTTTTAGGGAAGTGGAGGATGCTCTGGTAGAAATTGAAACCTTTAAAGATGAGCGACAAGCCCGGCAAGACCATGTAAATGCGGCTCAAAATGCACAATATCTTTCAAATGAACGTTACGACAAAGGGGTTACAAGTTTCCTTGAATTGATAGAAAGCCAGCGTCAGGCGTTTGAAGCAGAATTGAGTCTGTCAGAAACAACACAGAAACTATTTAACGGATATGTAAAGCTCTATAAAGCGCTTGGTGGCGGATGGCTAAGTGAAGAAGAGATGAATGCTGAATAAAACAAATAATAAACATGGATTAATAAAATTGGTTTTACTGCGGCTTTAATGGAAATAGTTCTCTCTCTAAAAATTCCAAATAACAATCACCAAAGGACAAATAATATTCAATAAAGAAAAAATCAAATCTATTCGATTGCTAAACCCTTTGGTATAACAAACTTTGCTTTTATAATATTGAGGTATTGACTTTATTTTTAAACAAACTGTACTAATTACTACCTTTCAAATTGTGGATAAGCATATCATTTGATTTATACTTTGGGGCTCATTTTGGATATTGGTCATTACCTGCCTCATCCGGTAGGCGGGTTTGTGATTTGATTTCTGCGCTTTATTATTTTCATCATATTCAGGGCAAAACCATATAATTAATTGACCCGTGAATCAACTTCCTCACTGTGCCCTTCAAAAGTGTACGGAAAAGTCACCGTAAATATGGAACCTTTCCTGATTTTAGTTTTTACACGAATCTCGCCTCCAATTTTATCCAAAGATGTTTTTACAATATACAGCCCGAGGCCAGTCCCTCGGATCCTTTCCTGAGACCTATGGAACATGTTAAATATTTTATCGACCTCATTGGGAATAATGCCTGTACCATTGTCTTCAATCTCTATTTGAACGTGATCGCCCTTGTCGGAAATATGAATTTTAATGGAATTATATGCCTTACTTAAATCACGATATTTGATTGCATTCTCGATGATATTTTGAATAACTGAACGTATGATAAATATATCGCAGGAGAAGTTATCAATATCATCAATTATCAAATTCAGTTTTGTATTTTCAAAGCCTTCGATGTACCTCACCTCATCTATGATGTCGTTAAGCAGCTTATGAAAATCAATTTGCACAGGCTCTACTATGGCATTTCGTATCCTGGTGAGTTGAAAGAGGTCCTTGAGAATGACTTCAAGCCGGCTGTTTGATTTCTCAATCAGCTCCAGGAATTCAAGAACCTTTTCATCATTTGTCTCCATAATCGCCAGGTTAACAAGCCCCATATTAGAGGTCAATGGGGCCTTAAGGTCATGAGAGGCTTTATAGATAATTGTATTTAGCTCTTGATTGCTATTATTAAGGCTTTGATTTACATTATCAAGTTCTCGATATGTCTCATTAAGATGAGCGATCATGCCGTTGAAACTCTTTGCAAGCATACCTATTTCGTCCGTAGATTTTATATTCAAACGAATCGAAAAGTCTCCACTGCGCACACTTCTGGTTGCACCCACCATTTTTCTGAGTGAACCGGTTATGATTTCGCTGCTTAATAAGGTAATGATAAAACCAATAACGAAAATGCCAAAACTCATAATGGCTATTTTCCTTCGACTGTCCACCACCTCCTCATTGATCGCATCGAGAGAAAGACCCAAATACAATACGCCCATTGTTGATTGGTTATACACAATAGTGGTGGCCGTTTTGTACAGAATCTGATGATAAGCCTCTATGTCCTTAAATTTATACTCATCTGCCACCTGGTCCTGGTAAGCGGCAAATACCTGACCCTCAGTATCTTCAACGATGAGATAGGCCAGATCATCATTTTGAAGCGCACTGAGTACAATTTCATCAGCAGAAGCATTATCTTCAAAATAAAGAGCCGATTGCAAATTGTAGGCAAGAATATGAGATATACTCTCAGCTTTCTGTTTGACAGAAGCCATGGCATTTTTTTGCTGCTGAGCAGGGAAGACGTAAAAAATAAGCAATGAAATCCCTGCTATAATCACCACATTGATGAAAATAAATTTATATCTTATGGACACATACAATCTACTAAATATTGATTTCACATCTTTATCTTTTGATCAAAGCCAACTTCAATAATTGAGAACTGTAGTCGCTACCTTCTGCTATTGCTCCTTCCAAATTAATTACGATTCTCACCCGTTCATTAATCACTTCCAGGCTTGTCGATACTCCGGCATCAGAATATGCTACTTGTGCTGTCAGGGTAATCAAATCATGCTCTCTACTCACTTTCAAAATATCTTCGATGTTTACTGTCCTCAGTGGAGCAATGTAAAGCACATCAATTTCTTCGGCTATTATATCTTTTAATAATTGATCATTATCCCTATAGGGCAAGGAACTACAGAAAATCGGAATTCCATTTATTTTTTTAAAATCAGACTGCTTTGCGGCAGCAGCAAATTCATTGTTACTGATCAATGATGCCCTGTATTTTTCCTGGAAAACAAACCCAATATTCAAGGTGTCTCCCACCTGTTGACTCAGGTTTCTGTTATAGGATAGCACTTTCATGAATAACAAATATTGCTCTTCGGCAGAAATAACCAGGGATTGGCGAAATACTAGACCAGATAATAGTAGCCCTACTATTGGCAGCAAACACATTATTGATATTTCTCTGAATTTACGCAGCATACAACTTTGACTAGAAATTTATATTTAAGCGTAGCGTAAAATTCCGGCCATTTTGATATATCAAATTCTGAATGTGCTCAAACCCACCTGGAAGACCATAATTCGCATCGAACACATTATTTATTTTGGCTGCCAGAGTAATCCCATTCAAAATATTTGAGTTGGCCTTTGGGAAAGGACTTATATTTATATTGATATTGCACAGCCAAAAAGGATCACTTTTAGTATTATAAACAGTCAGTCGCTCAGTCTCATAAAAATTTTCCATCCCGAAGGTTACAAATCGGGTTAATGGGAAATTAACACCGGATTTCACCAAATGAGCAGGAGAATTTGTTAATTCTTCTCCGGTATCTTTGTTTTCGCTTACCTGAAAGGAGTAGCTCGCATAGCCTTTAATCCCCGAAATATTCAACCTTAATTCGGCTTCAATGCCCTTGGAGATGACATTCGAAATATTTTGATACTGAAGGAGCATATCCTCATTCGTTACCTGATCTATCAAATTGTTTATATGATTTGAATACATGTTGAATGTAGCCTGAATATTACGATTAATGTGCTGTTCGATTACAATCTCCATTGTTTTAACTTGTTCCCTTTTTAGATTTATATTTGGTATAAAGCTTAATCCATCGCCAACTCTTCTTTCAAATATATTTGGATTTCTAAATGCCTGACCATATAATGCTTTAAGACTCGTATTTTTCGAGGGATGATAAATCAACGCAGCCCTCGGCGTCAAACCACCGTCAAGTTCGCTGTGTTTGTCATATCGCAAACCAGCAATGAAGGCAAGGTTACTGGTTAAATTGTATTCATCTTGAATGTAAAAAGAGGAGATGTGATATGGAAAATTCTGATCGACATAGGTATTATAATTATCCGAGGCCTTATGGTATGCCTTAAAATGGTTTTGATATTCCATGCCCACCACCAATCTGTGATTTTCAGCAAAATCATTTAAATACTGAACATCAATCCCTGCATAAGTCCCTTTTGAAAGATCATTGTAGGGCTCACCGTCATAAAGATAAACACCATTATAGTAAAGATTATTCAAATAAGATTTAGCTATGCATGAACTTCTGGCATTTATTTTTTTAGTATACGACAAACCAACTAAGGCCATATGATCAAAAGTATAAGACCGATCATTAAAATCAGTTTCATATGCCGCTGTCGGGATGTCCTTTAGGCGTCCGTCCGCAGCCAAAAGCAATTTTAGTCCTTTATACTTCATCCTAAAGTTGCCGCCAAAAAACTCCTCTCTGTCCAACCCTACAGCAATTCCATCATTATTTTCAGGCTGATCGTATTCCTCAAAATACAGATCCTGTCCTTCAATTTCGCCCCAATTAGCACTTAATGCTATATCAAGCTCGTTGTCAAATTTTTTTCCATAATTAATGTTTCCATATTTTCGCTCAAAACTACCTACCTCGACCGAAGCATTTAGACCATCTAGGCCAGCTCCTGTTCTTGTAATGATGTTGATCACAGCAAACAGGGCACTTGTCCCATACAGAACAGATCCTGGACCTTTCACTATTTCAATTTGCTCGATATCTTCCATGGCAACCATAGAAAAAGCATTGCCAATTACAACGGAATTATACACATTATCATTTAGCACGTATCCATTGATCAGTACCAAAAACCGGTTATTATAATCTGAAGGCCGACTAAATCCCCTCAGACCCAAATAGCTGTAGTTACGATCATTACTCGTATAGAATCCACTTACAGAATTGAATAGCTGCTCAAGGTTTTGATACCCATACGCTTTAATATCTTCCTTTGTAATGACGGTAATGGAAGAAGGGGCTTCACTTGTAAATTGCTCGTACTTCGAAACGGTGCTTACCTTTACAGAAAGGAGTGAATCCAGTGACAAATCTCCGAAATCTTTATCTTGGGCAACAAGAAGCCAAGGGGTCAGGGCGAGGCAAAATATCAAAAAAATTACCGGCTTTTTCATTCCTAATATTTATGGTAAATAAATCTGGCACCGAATAAACATATGAAAAAATTCATTTTGTATGATGTGACTTAAAGTCATAATTATACAACATATAAAAAATAGGCCCTGCAAAATATTCGATTAACGAGCAAAAGTACCTTTTAGCTTTGTCGAAATTCTACACTATATTTCAAAAATATATAGCAATAACAATACTTGTCAGGAAAACAAATTAACACAACCTTATCCAGCAAACAAAGTGATTAACAAGAATTTATATGCAATGTAATCCAATAGTAACCCATAATTTTCCTTGTATGGTCTACCCATAAAGACAGTGTTTGTTCATAATGTTCGAGATCAAGTCTCGATTTGCTCGGAATCTGTAAAAAGATAAGGTGCTCAAATATTTTTTTTCTCCTTGCCAACCGCTTTCTGTGAGGCAGGGCTGGCAGGGCAAAATTTGGAAAGCATAGCCATAGCACCTTTCTTTTCCTTAGGTTTACCGAAAGCGAAGTGCTATGGCGGGTTGATATAAGTGAGTAAAATGCGCTGTTTTGAAGCATTTTAAAGGCATTTCCTGTTGACAGACGGGATTTTATCATGCATATTTCGGGTTTATATTCATAGAAAATACCAAGAATGATCATCCTAACCATAATGTCGGCACTCACATATTTCAGATTTTACCAGCCCTTTTCCACCGTACCTCGTACTCAGGAATGCGAGTCTTGCATTCCAATCTCCCAGCTCAGGCACATGAACCAATAGACAAGCTTTATTTTGTGGAAACTGAAGTATATCCTGATAGGTGTGTAAAACTGTCAAAATTTTCTGCGGTCATGGAATCAATCACCCTGACTATCTCTGTGATACAGCCTGTCCAACCGGTTTGATGGCTTGCACCAATTCCCTTTCCCGAATCACCATGGAAATATTCATAAAACAGGATCAACTCTTTCCAATGGGGATCATTATTAAATTTTTCCTCATCACCATTTACAGGTCTTCTACCATTTTCATCCTTGAGGAATATGTTGGATATACGTTTTGAAATAAACTGGGCTACTTCCAGCAAGGTCATCTCGTTTCCTGACCCTGTGGGGCATTCTATCTTAAATCCTTCTCCGTAAAATGAATAATAATTTAATAAAGCATTTAGCATTAGTGCATTCACGGGTATCCAGACTGGCCCTCTCCAGTTTGAATTACCGCCAAACATTCCACTGTCAGATTCACCCGGCAAATAGGCTACCTTAAATTCCTGGCCTTCCCAATGGAAAATATACGGATTATCCTTATGATACAACGACATCGACCGTAACCCGAAAGGGCCAAGAAATTCCGATTCGTCAAGCATTGTATGCAGTATCCGCCTCAGCTTGTTTTCATTTACGATTGCTATCATCGCCCTGTTATTTACGCCGACAATACTTGGGTGATGCACGTTTTTACTAATATTCGGATACTTCTTGTTGAATTTTTCGAACCGCTTTATAAGTTCGGGAAACTTACTTAACAGATCTCTGGAAAAAACACTCACTGACATCAGCGGCAACAAACCAACCATCGACCTGATCTTGAGTCGGGTTGATGATCCGTCAGGAAAATGCAGCAAATCGTAAAAAAAACCGTCTTCTTCGTCCCAGAGCTTATGGTCATTTTCACCGGCATGATCCATCGCAGCAGATATCAGCATCGTATGGCTAAAAAATTTATAGGCATAATTAATATAATAAGAATCCTCCTGCGCCAATTCAAAGCACATCCTGAGCATTTGCATACTAAAAAAAGCCATCCAGGCTGTTCCATCTGCCTGCTCCAGATGACCTCCTGTTGGCAACTCCTTGCTGCGATCAAATACACCAATATTATCTAAGCCTAAAAAACCGCCATGAAAAAGATTGTTGCCATCAGGATCCTTACGGTTGACCCACCAGGTAAAATTGAGCAATAACTTTCCGAAGGTGAAACGAAGAAATTCATTGTCACCCTTTCCTTGGTTTTTTGATTTATCATTAAGGTAAATTTGCATTGTTGCCCAGGCATGCACCGGCGGATTAACATCGCCAAAATTCCACTCATAGGCGGGCATCTGACCATTTGGGTGGATGTAGTCACTTCTCAGCATCAGGTCGAGTTGATGCTTGGCAAATTCGGGATCTATCATTTTTAAAGGAAACATGTGAAATGCCAAATCCCAGGCTGTAAACCAGGGATACTCCCATTTGTCAGGCATGGAGATGATATCTTTGGTTTCCATATGATGCCAGTCCTTATTCCTTACCTTTTTTTTACTCTTATTATCTACTAGCGGATCTACGCCGTGCTCCTCTAACCATCGACTTACGTCATAATAAAAAAATTGCTTTGACCATAGCATCCCGGCATAAGCCTGACGACCGACTTTGTAGTGCTCAGGATTTGTTTTTAGTTCATTTTTCAGGATTTCACCATAAAATTCATCTGCCTCCTTTTGCCGGTCTCTAAAAATTGAATTAAAATCCCTAAAAGGATCTTTTAGCTGATCGGGCTTTTTATTTACTAACCTCAGCCTTATTTCAACTGATGCGCCAGGAGAAACCGATTTATGGTAATGAGCGGAGGATTTTGTCCCTGTTTGAGCCGGATTGACTGTTTTTTTGTTTTGATTTACCACATAGGAATTGATCCCATCTTTGACGTAAGGCGTTTTATTTACCGAGTTGAATAGTACTTCATTGTTGCTTTCATTATTTGTAAATAATAGTTCGGGATCCCCCTCACAATAGAGGTAATATTCGCCCAATTGCCCATTTATTTTTCCATCAGAATGGAATGCATGAATGGCATTTTTACCCTTTACTTTTTCTAATCCCGGGACCGGCATATCCTCTTCCCATGACCAGGTATTCCTAAACCAAAGTGTAGGAAGTAAATGGATGTCTGCTGCTTCTTTTCCCCGGTTAAATGCACTGATTTTAATACAAATATCATCAGACCCATTTTTAGCGTACTCCACGAAGACGTCGAAATACTTATCGTCATCAAAAATCCCTGTGTCAAGCAATTCGAATTCAGATTCCATTTTGCTGCGCTCCTGGTTTTTAGTAACAAGCTCTTCATATGGAAATGCTGCATGAGGGTACTTATACAAATACTTCATCCATGAATGTGTAGGAGTGCTGTCGAGATAAAAATAATACTCCTTTACATCTTCGCCGTGATTTCCCTGTCTGTTGGTAAGACCAAACAGGCGCTCTTTAAGCATAGGATCTTTTCCATTCCACAGTACAAGGGCAAAGCACAACAACTGATTGTCATCAGAAATACCTCCCATACCATCCTCTCCCCAACGGTAGGCCCTTGATTTAGAATCTTTATGTGAAAAATACTCCCAGGCATCACCGTTTTCACTGTAGTCTTCGCGAACGGTGCCCCATTGTCGCTCGCTTAAATATGGCCCCCATTTTTTCCATGAGATACTTTTTTCTTTTGCTTCCTGAAGTCGTGATTTTTCAACTGATGCCATTTTGCGCTATTAGAAATGAAAAGTTAGGTTTTTTTTAAAATTAATGAAGTTGGAGTATATGCAGCATCAAGATAGGATTTTATTTTGTTCCTCCCCAAGGGACTTGTAAATTGTGTCTGTCTATAAGGGGATTTAGGGATTTTTTTTGAATAGAAATCAAGAATAAAACTTTAGGGTCCATAAAATAATTTTTGACCAAAATATGATCCTTGGACTTTTTAATATTCAAGGAAGAATTTAATATTGTAAAAAAAAACAGCATGGATCTTTACATTCAGCAATTGATCGAAGACCTTGAGCGAGTGGCAGACAATCCTCCTGCCATGCCATATATCGAACCACCTCCTCACTTAGAAGAGGAGTCGGAAATAGCAGAACTGGCATTGATCCCCTTCAAGAGCATTTCAGAATGGACAGGGCTTGATCCTGATATTTTTCCTGATTTTCATCGATTAACGGTTCTCCAATGCACAAAAGTAACCGAAGCCATTTTCAAGGTATTTCAATCTTTAAAAATTGATGTAATCGACATCCCGAAAGATATTCCCCCGGAATATTTGTATGAGGTTCTTTCTACCAGTTTCGATCTTTATGTGCAATATCTTCCTTCAAGCGGTTTTGACCTGGAATTATGCACCGGAGATCCACATACCTGTCCTTACATGGAGGGATGCGATTGTGGAGAATCGTTTGAAGATGAGGATGAATCACCTTATAGCGAGGAAGATTTTGATGGCGAAGTACCCTTTTAATAGTTAAATGAATGCAAAACAAAAAATTCTCTACTAAAAAATACCTGAAAGATAAAGGCAGAAAATTACCCATCGAAATGTGTCTGGTCTCTGATCTGTATGAAGATAATGGATTAACCACGTGCCTGATCGTGAGAAAACAACCTGGCGGAAAGATTTCATTTGCTACCATATTAGTTGACCGCCTTTGTTTGGGAGTAAAAAGCACGATTGTAAATTGTAATTTTACCCAGTCAGAAATAAATGAAATAATCCTTCGACTAAGTGAGCATGGCCCATGCGAAGAGGTGGATTCTACCTACTTTCACAACCTTGTATACGGAGCTGTTGATTATGCCTCCGAATTAGGTCTTGACCCGCCAAAGGACTTTTATATAGCAGAATACCTTCTTGATCCTGATTTAATAGATGATGGAATTGATGAAATAGAAATGGGTCAGAATGGGAAGCCATTTTATGTGGAAGGACCCTACGACAATAAGAATAAAATTATTAGTGCGCTAAACAAAAGCGTAGGCCCTGATGGGTATGAATATATTATGTTGGCATAATTACCTCATAATTAAGGTGTTTAGATATCAATGATGTGCTTAGTGCTTTACTAGAAAGTGAGTTTTCTTGGGTCTTATCAAATAACCTTACAATTTCAATATTCTGATTGATTTCCCTATAATACAATGTATTTTGTTTTGTAATCACACTTTTTCATATTTGCAATTTTTCATTGATTATAGGAAAGATTTTAGGGTCTTCGAGTATTAGCCCAATAATGTCATCTACTTTATTAATAAATTTTGAAATTACTCTACCACTCCATTTAATTTGTAAGTATTCTAGAATTGCCTCAAAATCTCTTTCTGAGGCTGGAGACCATATTACTTCCCTATTCATTTACAAACCTTTTTCTAAAATCAGATATTACATCATTGCGTTTTCTTCCTTTTCCCTCATCAAGCTGTTGTATTCCAAGACGAATTGCTGATTGCTGTTCAATAGTTAGATCCTGCCATTCATTAATCTCATTTCTGCTAGTAATGAAATTAATCAGCATTCCATATGCTTCTTCTAATCGCTTTCCTTTTAATGAATCTAATTTCCTGAATAGGTCTATCTTAATCTCTGATGCATTCATAAACAATCTTTTTGTAAAGATAAAAAAACTAAATTAGGCAGAAAAGTTAGGATGCATTTTTTGCATTAAGCACAACAATGAGTTAGCATTAACAAAAAAAGAGAAGTAACTCATTTCTTTTGCAGCTGCTCCGATGACAATAATGTATGTGTGCATATAGTGGCGTTATTTCTTGCCATTGAAGTGGAATTGAATGCACCCAATTGAGACTCCTGAATATTTTAAAACAATAAATAGCCCCTCATCACCGAAAATTGATATGGATTTACCTATATTAGAGAAGCTTTTTTTGATTCAATACCATGAAAATACGGATATTCATTTTTTTCTTGCCCTTAGTTGTTTTTTCCTTTTTCTCTACAAATCTGTTTGGCCAGGATACGGAATATCAAAAACAATGGCTATCAAAAGGAATGTATTTTATGCCCCTTATTTTGGATCCCACAGCATGCCTGACTTCAGGAGGGTTGATGCAGCTAAAAGGAAGTGAAAGCATGAACGAAGGAATTTACATTCCAGTCAATATTGGATTCCAACAATCCATATTCAGGTTTCAGAAATCAGATGACATGGGTATTGAATTTGGATTTGCAGCAGCGGCATTTACACAATTCACCATCAAAGCAGTAGAGAACTACAAATACCTGGGTGAAATCGAAAATACAGATTATAAAGCCAGCGGCTTTATCAATGTGCTATTCGACAAATGGGCAACAAGGCTTCGTTTGTTTCATATCTCCTCTCACCTGGCGGATGATTATATTTTGAGAAACCAAATTGCCATCCCCAATCCGGGCACAGTCAACTACGAACAACTGGATTTGACGACCTCCTGTCAGCAGCAATTCATGCGCTATTATCTGGGCATTGGAATGGTCATTACACCTCACGCAGTACGCGAAAGACTCTCGCTACAAAGCGGCATGTATTACAGAAAAATAGTGGGGGGCAAGGAAATGCTAAGGCTGGCAGGCGGTATGGATGTTAAGATTTTTGAGCAAAACAACTACCGGCCTAATATTAAATCGGCGATTGGCCTGGAACTTGGCGCTACCGATAAAACCCATTTAGGATTATTTTTAGAGTATTACAATGGGCACCTTCCTTATAGCACCCTGGAATATAATATTGTGCAATGGCTTGGGGTTTCTGCTTATTTGATTCCTGCTTGGAGATGATGTAATTCCGCACAACCAACTATTCAGTACCTGTCCATTATGACCGATATGTTCGCAAGACAATTTTTAATTAACCCCCCGACAATTTTGCTTAAAGGAACTATAAAGGTTTTATTTACATTTTGTTATAAAGTCCGTATTGGATTATTTAAAAACCCTGAATTGAAATTTATATGAAGAATGTATCACGAAGGTCTTTTATGAAGACTACGGCTGCTGTTTCGGCAGGGGCAATGATTTTACCCACGTTAAAAAGCTGTTCACCCAACAGCAAATTGAATTTAGCATTTATTGGGGTTGGTGGCCGTGGAGGAGCTAACATCAAAGGATGTAATATGATGGATGAAAATGGAGTTCCATTAAACAACATCGTGGCTTTGTGCGATGTTAGTGAAGACCGGGCAGCTTCCGGATTTGACCAATTCCCTGATGCGAAACGCTT